>DASSAT010000808.1:0-6331 GCA_035699305.1 Fimbriiglobus sp.
CCCGCGAGCCAGCCGCCCTCTGGAGACCACCGTGAACCCGATCACCGACTTCCGCCGTCACCTCACCCGCCGCGAGCTGTTCGGCCGCGCCGCCGCCGGCGTCGGCACCGCGGCGCTGGCCCACCTGCTCGCCCGGGACGGGTTCGCCGCGGACGCCCCGAGGGGCGGCCTGCCGGGGCTGCCGCACTTCGCCCCGAAGGCGAAGCGCGTCATCTACCTGTTCCAGAACGGCGCCCCCACCCACGCCGACCTGTTCGATTACAAGCCGCTCCTGGTCAAGCTGCACGGCCGGCCGGTCCCGGAGTCGTTCGTCGCCGGCAAGCGATTCAGCACCATGACCGGCATGGCCGACGGCAAGCTCATGCTCGCCCCGGTCGAGCCGTTCAAGCGGCGCGGCAAGTCCGGCGCCTGGGTCAGCAACTTCCTGCCGCACACCGCGAAGATCGTGGACGACCTGTGCTTCGTCAAGTCGATGTACACCGAGCAGGTCAACCACGCCCCGGCGATCAATTTCCTTCTGACCGGCGGCGAGCAGCCGGGCCGGCCGACCATGGGCGCCTGGCTGACCTACGGCCTCGGCAGCACCAGCGAGGACCTGCCGGCGTTCGTGGTCATGACCTCGGTCAGCAAGGGGACCACCTGCGGCCAGATCTTCTACGACTTCTACTGGGGCAGCGGCTTCCTGCCGTCGCGCTTCCAGGGGGTGAAGTTCCGCGGCTCCGGCTCGCCGGTGCTGTATCTCAAGAATCCCGACGGCATGAGCCGCGAGGTCCGCCGCGGGATGCTCGACGACCTGGCGAAGCTCAACGAGCTGAAGCTCCGCGACTTCGGCGACCCGGAGATCGCCACCCGCGTCTCACAGTACGAGATGGCCTACCGGATGCAGGCGAGCGTCCCCGAACTGACCGACTTCTCGAAGGAGCCGAAGGCGGTGCTGGAGAGTTACGGCCCGCAGGTGAAGGAGCAGGGGACGTTCGCGTACAACTGCCTGATGGCCCGTCGGCTGGCGGAACGGGGCGTGCGCTTCGTGCAGGTGATGCACGCTGGCTGGGACCAGCACAACAGCCTGACCACCGAACTCTACACCCAGTGCAAGGACACGGACCAGCCGTCCGCCGCGCTGGTGCAAGACCTCAAGCGGCTCGGCCTCTTGGAAGATACGCTCGTGGTCTGGGGCGGCGAGTTCGGGCGGACGCCGTTCATCCAGGGGGACCTGGCCGACCGCAAGCGCTGGGGCCGGGACCACCACCCGTATGCGTTCACCCTCTGGATGGCCGGCGGCGGGGTGAAGCCGGGCATCAGCTACGGCGCGTCCGACGAGCTGGCGATGAACGTGGCGACGGACCCGGTGCACGTCCACGACTTCCAGGCGACGGTGCTGCACCTGCTGGGCATCGACCACGAGCGGCTAACGTTCAAGTTCCAGGGCCGCAACTTCCGGCTGACGGACGTGCATGGCAAGGTGGTTAAGGGGATTCTGGCTTGAGACGGCACGATTGGGAGTTGTCCATTATGCTGAAAACCGCCTCATGAATCCATTCGGGATAGATGCTTAGAATCGCCGATTTATCAATTATGCAGATTGATTCAGCATATCCTTGGGGTGTAGAATGCCTTCGGTTTGAACATTCCATCTCTTCAACCGAGGTATAGGTATGCCGATCGATACCACCTACGGGTTCGATTCGAGCGATCCCCAAGACCGTGTCTGGATCGACAAGATCCACACCTACAAGCATGGCCGCGCACTCGGCGTTCCGGCCGAGCTGATCCGCTATGTCAGGACGAAGAAAGTTGGACAAGTCTTCGTGATCCCGGCGGCACTCGCCATGGTTGCTGGGCAGTCCTACTCAGCCGCACAACTCGCCGCGCTGCTCGGAGCCGACTGGACACCCAAGCGCGTCCGCAACGCGCTGAACCACCTCGGCAAGCCGGAGAAGCGACACAAGGCCCGTATCTTCACCCGCCCGATTCCGGGGCAATACGCCGTCACCCAACCCGTCAAGGACGCCATTCAGATTCAGGCTCCGCCCATCCCGGCCTGAACCGCTAACCGAAACACCGCGGCCCGCTGGGAGACCAATCCCGGCGGGCCGCGGCGCGGAGGAGAGACTCGCGTCAGCCGTTCGGCGCCCCCGGCGGCGGGGTCGGCAGCGGCGGCACGCTGACCGTCGGCACCGTCGGGGTCGAAGGCTTCTCCGCCGGGTCGGGGACCGCCGCCGCGGGCTTCGGCGCGGGCAGCACGGCCGGCCCCTTCGCCTCGTCCCGCGGCCGCGACGCACCCCGCGGCCGCGCTAGCGGCGGCTCGGGGGTCGGCTGGTAGAAGACCGGCTTGCCGACGGTGTTGGTGATCGGCCGGAACCCCGCGTCGGCGGCCGGCCGCGGCGCGGGGCGCTGCTGGGGCGCACGGGCCAGCGGCGGCTGCAGACGCCGGACCGCCAGCGGCGGCTCGGCCGTCTGCGTCGCGTACGGGTTGCCCGCTGGCGCCGTGCGGTAGCCGTTGAGGTGGTACTGCCACAGCGCCGCCTTCACCGCGTCGCGCACCTTCGGGTCCGGGTCCGACGCCAGCGCCGACTCCATCGCGATCCCGGCCGGCTGGTAAATCGGCCGCAGCTTGCCGATCGACTCGGCCGCCTCGGCCCGCACCGCCGGCGAAGGGTCGCGCTGCAACGTCCCGATCAGCGCCGGTACGATGTCGCCGTCCTTCCGCGGGTCCAGCCCGCGCAGCTGCTCAGCCGCCTGTCGCCGCTTCTTCTCGTCGGGGTCGCCCTGGAGCGTGGCAACGAGTTGCTTCGCCTGGGTGGCCGGCTCCGGCGACTTCGACCTCTTCTTGAACAGCCCGAGGCCCAGGATGCCGTCGCCGGCGGGCGCGGATGCGGTCAGGGTCAGGGCGGCGGTCAGGATGGCGGCGGTGCGGTACACGAGCTGTCCTCCGGACCGGGTCGGGGCGGGCTTCGTGCCCGGCCCGTACCTGAGGATCGGACGGGGCGGCGGCGGCTTGCCGGGGATTCCGCCCGGCCGGCGGTCGCCCGGCCGGGCTGGGCCGACACGACCCGGACGCCAGGCCGGCCCGGCGCCACGCGCACACTCTGTACGAGCAGTGTAGCCGGCCCGCGGCCGGCGGGAGAGCGGGTTGAGCGAAAAACGCACGCCCGCCCCGGGCAGCGGGGCGGGCGCAGCGGTCGATCGGGTTAGGTCGTGATTGCGGTCGTTAGAAGCCGCGGCCGCCCATGCCGCCCCCGCCCATCATCGGGCCGGGGCCGGTGCCCATGCCGGGCGTGAACTCCTTCTTGGGCGGCGGCGGGCGATACCCCTGCTCGGGCGGGTTGTTGTACCGGTCCTCGCTCGGCGGCGCGCGGAACTCCTCAACCAGCGGCAACTCGGTGCTCGCCTTCTCCGGGCCGGTGCATCCAACGGCGACCAGCACGCAAACGACCCACCAACGGCGCATGACAGACCCCCCTGGGTTCGCCGCCCGCCATACCGGCGACCGCTTCCGGGTGCAAGCCCTACTAATCAGAGGGGGAGAGGGGGAGAAAAAACCTGGCTTCGTCTCCTCTTCTCCCCCTCTCCCCTTCTCCTCTTCTACTTGCCCGCGCGGGCGGCCGCCAGCTTGGCCTCGACCCCCTTCCAGTTGACCGTGTGCCACCACGCCTCCAGGTAGTCCGGCCGCTTGTTCTGGTACTTCAGGTAGTAGGCGTGCTCCCACACGTCTATGCCGAGCACCGGCACCAGCCCGTCCATCAGCGGACTGTCCTGGTTGGGCCGCTTGACCGCCTCCAGCTTGCCGGCCGTCGGGTTCCACACCACCCACGTCCAGCCGCTGCCGAACTGGGTCGCCCCGTTCTGCTTGACCGTCTCCTTGAGCTTGGCGAAGTCGCCGAACGCCGCCTTGATGGCGTCGCCGACGGCACCGGTCGGCTCGCCGCCGCCGTTGGGGCCCATGATCTCCCAGAACAGGGAGTGGTTGTGGTGGCCGCCGCCGTTGTTGATGATCGCCTGCTTGACCGCGTCCGGGGCCTTGGTCTTGACCACCCGGAGCAGCTCCTCGATCGACAGCTTGGCGAGGTCGGGGGCCTGTTCCAGGGCTTTGTTGAGGTTGTCCACGTATGCCTTGTGGTGCCGGCCGTGGTGGATCTCCATCGTCAGGGTGTCGATGTACGGCTCCAGCGCGCTGGGAGCGTAGGGCAGTGGCGGCAAGGTGAAGGCCATCGTGGGTCTCCTCGTGCAGTAGGGGTCCAGCGCTTAGTCTAGGGCGACCGTCGCCGGCGGGACAACCGGCGGTGACGTTCGCCGGGAGTATCCGCCCGACGCCCGCGCTCGGAACTCTCGTCGCGCCCGGGAACGCGACTCCCCCCTGGCAACCGCAGCCGGAGGAAAGTTCCCGGAAATTAGTTTTTCATCACATTTCGCTTGACCGGCGGTTGAGGCACCGGCAAAACTGCAATCGTTGGCTCGCTTTCTCCGGCTTCCCCTAATCCGCCGGGAGTTGAAATGACTCGATTGCTTATGGTGTGTGGGTTCGCTGTCTTGCTCGCGGTGGGCTGCTCGAACAACTACGGCGGCCGCAAGGAGATCACCGGGACGGTCAAGCTCAAGGGCCAGCCGATCAAGGACGGCGCGCTGGTCATGTTCGAGGCGCTCGACGGCCAGGACACCGGAGGCAACGTCGCGACTAGCAACGGGGCGTTCACGATACCCCGGGAGAACGGGCTCAAGCCGGGCAAGTACCTGGTCCGGGTAACCGCCGGAGACGGAAAGACGCCGGTCAACCCGACCAACCCGACCGACCCGGACGCCCCGCCGGGGCCGGGTGGCCCCGGCGGCACCAACATCATCTCCAAGGAGTTGGTCCCGCGGGACTGGAACGTGGGCTCCAAGCACGAAATCACGGTGACCTCGGACGGTCCGAACAAGTTCGATTTCGACATCCCCTGAGGCCGTACTCCGCCCCCGCCTGGGGACGGTTTTTCTCTCGTCTGTTTTCCACTTCGTGTCCGCGAAAAAGGAGAGTGTGATGCGTTCTCGCGTCCGTCTGGGGTTCACGCTGATCGAGCTGCTGGTGGTGATCGCGATCATCGCCATCCTCATCGGGCTGCTGCTGCCCGCGGTGCAGAAGGTGCGGGAGGCCGCCGCCCGCACCCAGTGCCAGAACAACCTCAAGCAGATCGGGCTGGCCAACATGAACTACGAGAGTTCATACGGCACGTTCCTCCCCGGGGTCAGCCGGACCGGCTGCTGCTGGGGGACCTGGATGATCCCGATCATGCCGTACATGGAGCAGCAGGCGCTGTTCAACATCTATGTCAACTTCGGCGGGCTGGATACTGGCGGCGGGACCCCCGCCGGCGGGAACTTCCGGTACAGCGGGGGGACGAACGCCCAGGTGGCCCGGGCCCAGCTGAAGCCGTTCACCTGCCCGAGCGACCAGGTGAAGACTTGGAACAACGGCACGCTCACCATGCACAACTACGTCCTGAACGCCGGGAACTCGAACTTCTACCAGGTGAGCACGCCGGTCGGCTGCACCAACGGGTCCACGATCGGGGCGAACGGGTGCGTGACGTTCGGCGGGGCTCCGTTCTCGTGGTACAACGACCCGGCGGCCCTGGCGGCCGGGGGCGACTCGTCGCCGACGAACTACAGCAGCGGCAACGCGGCTCAAGGGAAAATGGGCAAACCGCAGACGATCACCGGGCTCTCCGACGGGACGAGCAACACCCTGTGCGCCTCTGAGGTGCTCAAGGGGCCGCGCGGGGGTGGCGACATTCGCGGGTTCTCCTGGTGGGGCGGCGGGGCCGGGTTCGTCACCTACCAGACCCCGAACAACCTGACTGCCCTGGACGTGATGACCGGCGGCGATTGCGGCCCCGGGGGCTCGGCTTCTGCGTCCGACCCGCGATTCCCGTGTACCACCACCTCGACCGCCACCCTGCCCCGGATGCAGCTGGCCCGCAGCGCGCACACCGGCGGGGTGAACGCGGCCTTGTGTGACGGGAGCGTCCGGTTCGTTTCGAACTCGATCAGCCTCCCGGTGTGGCGGGCGGCCGGGACCTCCCTGGGCGGGGAAGTCCTCAGCCTCAACTCCAACTGATCGGGCCACGCGAGACGAGACGGGCCGCGGCAGAACGTGCCGCGGCCCGCTTCGTGTTCGGACCCATCTCCTTGTGGGAGGGCGATGCTCCCGCCGAGCCATCTTGTTCCCTCCCCTCATAAGGAGAGAAGTCTCCTTCTTGTTCCCTCCCCCCTTGGGGGGGAGGGTTAGGGTGGGGGGTGAGAGCATCACCGGGCCAGGAGCATCGCCCCGGTCTCGTCGAGCCGGGGGGGGGGG
>DASSAT010000809.1:0-7620 GCA_035699305.1 Fimbriiglobus sp.
CGGACGGACCTCCGTATCCCACCGGGACCCGACGTGACGTTCTCCCCCGACTACTTCGCCGCCCGGGACCGGTTCCGGTCGGCGGCCGCGCGGCTCGTGTGGGCGGTCCACACCCACCCGATCGCGGCCCGCGGTCCCGGCGACGAGGAGCTGACCCTCGACGCGGCGGTGTCGTCGCCGGCCGGGCGGGAGCCGCTGCTGGTAACGTCGAGCGGGGTGCACGGCGTCGAGGGGCCTTTCGGGTCGGCGGTCCAGGTGGCGGCGCTGGAGGAGTGGGGCCGCACGGGGCCGCCGGCCGGGGTGCGCTGCGTGTTCCTGCACGCGGTCAACCCGTTCGGGTTCGCCCACCGGCGGCGGTTCGACGAGGGCAACGTCGATCTGAACCGGAACTTCCTGCCGGCCGGGGAGAAGTTCGCCGGCGGCTCGCCGACGTATGCCGCGCTCGACCCCGTGTTGAACCCGCGCCGGCCGCCGTCGCCGTGGGACTGGTTCGAGCCGCGGGCGGTGGCGGCGATCCTGCGGTACGGGTACGAGCCGATCAAGCAGGCGGTCGCCGGCGGGCAGTACGAGTACCCGAACGGCCTGTTCTTCGGCGGCCACGGGCCGAGCGCGAGTCAACTCATCCTCCGCGAGCACTTCCCCGGCTGGCTGTCCGACGCCCTGGCGGTGGCGCACATCGACTTCCACACCGGGCTAGGGCGCTGGGCGACGTATAAACTCCTCGCGGAGGTCGCGTTCTCGCCGACGGCGGTCGCGCGGGTGGAGCGGTGGTTCGGCCGCGGGGTGTACGAGCCGTCGGAACCGCGCGGGGTGGCGTACCGCACCCGCGGCGGGTTCGGCCACTGGTGCCCCGAGGCGGCGGACGGACGGGACTACCTGTTCCTCGTCGCCGAGTTCGGGACGTACCCGATCCTCAGGGTGCTGGCCGGCCTCCGCGCCGAGAACCAGGCGCACCACTGGGGCCGGCCCGCCGACCCCGGCACCCGCCGCGCGAAGGCGAGACTACTGGAGCTGTTCTGCCCGGCGTCGCCGCGGTGGCGGGCGCGGGTGCGGGAGCAGGGGGTGACGCTGATCCGGCAGGCGGTGGCGGGCCTGCGGGGCGGGGCCGGGTCGTGAGGCGGGAAGCGGGGCGGATTTAATTTGGACTTCCAGGTCCAGAATGGGATAATCCAGCATTCCCGGCCGCGGGACGGCCGGGGCCCATCACCCGCGGCTCCCGCAACTCGTCGGCCGCGGGCCACGCGGAGGTGTCGCATGGACATCGCCGTCATGACCGCGTTCGCGGTCCTGCTGGCCGGCGGGATCTGGGTGCTAAGTGGGATGCTCTTCCGCAACGGGAGACACAGACCCGCGGCCGAGTAAACCCCCTTGGGGGAAATCCCAAATCCCAAGCACCAAATCCCAAAGGAGAACCCGTTCTTTTTTGGGATTTGGTGCTTGGGATTTGGGAGTTACCGCGCAGCGGTCAGCCACCTGTCGAACCACGCCAGCATCTCGCGGCGCATCTCGGGCGTGTAGGTGTGCCCGATGTCGGGGTAGCGGACGCTCTTGAACTGGGCCGCCGCCCCGACGGCACGGTAGACGCCGCCGGCCCTGGCTTCGATCACCTCGATGCCGTCGGCCGGGCTGCCGGCGTCCAGCTCGCCGGTCAGGAACAGTACCGGCCGCGGGGCGATCAGCGCCACCACCGCCTCGGTATCGAAGTGCTTCAACAGGCCGTTGACAAAGTAGTAGACGCCGTGCGCCCGGAGTTGGCCGTGGTGCAGCAGGTTCTCGTACCGGGTCAGGCACGCCACGCCGACCGCGCACGCGATCCGGTCGTCCACCGCGGCCAGCCACCAGCTCCGGGTGCTGCCCATGCTGATGCCGGTGGCGCCGATCCGCTTGGTGTCCACCTCCGGCCGGGAGCAGAGGTAGTCCAGCGCCACCTGATCGTCGCGGACGAACGTGCCCCACAGGGTCCGGCCGAACCACAGGTGGTACTTGTGCTGGCTGGTCTGCTGGTTGGTCGTCGTCTCGCGCGGCCCGGCCGGCCCCCGACCCGTGCGGTCGCCGTACCACGCCGCGTCCGGGGCGAAGACCACCCAGCCGCGCTTCACGAACGTCAGGCCCAGCGGCTCCGCGCCGCCGTTGGTGTTCGGGACGAGCAACTGCCGGTGGTCGTAGCTCGACGAGTGCAGCCAGAGGACCGCCGGGGCCGGACCCTGGAGGCCGTCGGGGATCAGCATCATCGCCGACATCTCGCCGTCGAGTCCGTTGTCTAACAGAAATCGCTCGATGCGGAACCTCGGGCGCCGTTCCGCCGAGACGAGGCGGGCCTTCGGTTTGGCTGGCCGTGGCGGCAGGTCGCCCAGCGACGCCACCACCTTCGCCTTCACGTCGGCGCGGCGCGACGCCCACTCGGCCTTCGACGCCGGCACCGGGAACTCCGGCACGGTCATCTTGCGGAACGCCTCCGGCACCTGCGCGTCGTATTCGGCCTGGGCCTGCTTGTACGCCTTCACCGCCTTCGGCCCGGACGCTGGCGGCTTCAGCCGCGGTGGGTTGAGCGCGTAGAGCTGCCGCTTGATGCTGTCGGCGACCGCGTCGGCCAGCCGCTCGTAGCCCGCGGGGGTGTAGTGGGTGCCGTCCTTGCCGAGCAGCTTCGCCGGACCGTTCTCGGCGACGATGCGGTACAGGTCGTGGACCGGCACGCCGAGGGCGAGCATCGCCCTGGTCGCCGCGGCGTTGTACCGCCTCACGTCGGCGTCGAGCCGGTCGAAGGCGGCCTTGCGGGTGGCGTGGCGGTCGTCGAGGATCGGCGTCGTCGTGGCGAAGACGACGTGCGGCGTGACCTTCCGCAGCCGCTCGGCGATCGCCGTCAGGTTCGCCTCGTACTGTCCGAGCGGCACTTGATACGTCTTCGCTTTCTTGTCGAGTTTGAGGTCGTGCAGCCCATTGTTGAAGTGGACCACGTCCGGCCTCGCGTCGGCCAGCCAGCGGTCGAGGTTTTTCAGGGTGTTCGCGGTGTCGCCGCCGTTCGCCTTGACGGAGACGACGACCGCGACGCCAGCGAGCTTCTTGGCGACGAGAGGGGCGTAGCCGATGCGGATGGAGTCGCCCATCAGCAGGACGCGGGGGAGGTCCTTCTTCGGCTGGGCGAGCGCGGGGGCGGCGCAGAGGAGCGTCACGACGAGAGCGAGGCGGGGCATGGCGGCACCTGCGGGAAATCCCAAATTCCAAGCACCAAATCCCAAACAAACGGAACCGGGAGACACCAGAATTCAAACAATACCCACAGGGCCGATAGTTGGTGTACGGGATTCGGTTCTTATTTGGGATTTGGTGCTTGGAATTTGGGATTTCCCCGGAGGGGAGCCATGCCGACCGTCGCCGACGTGACCGTGTACCTGGACCGGTTCGCCCCGCCGTCGTCCGCCGCCGAGTGGGACAACGTCGGTCTGCTCGCCGGCGACCCGACCGGTCCCGCCGACCGCATCCTGACCTGCCTGACCATCACGCCGGACGTGGCCGCGGAGGCGGTTGCGGAGAAGGTCCAGCTTATCGTTTCCCATCATCCGATCCTGTTTCGCGGAGCGAAGCGACTGACGCCGACCACCGCCGACGGCCGCGTCCTGCTCCCGCTACTCCGCCACGGGGTTGCGGTCTACTCGCCGCACACCGCGTTCGACAACTGCCCTGGCGGGATCAACGACGGGTTGGCGAAGCGGCTCGGACTGAACGATGTTCGACCCCTCCGCAAGCGCGACGGCCGGCGGGAGTGCAAGCTGGTGGTGTTCGTGCCGGACGCCGATTTGGCGAAGGTGTCCGACGCGGTGTTCGCGGCGGGCGCGGGGGTAATCGGCCAGTACGAGCAGTGCAGCTATCGGCTCGCCGGCACCGGCACGTTCTTCGGCACCGATGCGACCAACCCGACGGTCGGCGCGAAGGGCCGCCGCGAGGAGGTCAGCGAGTGGCGGCTGGAGGTGGTCGTCCCCGAGGGGCGGGTCGAGGCGGCGGTCACGGCGATGCGGGCGGCGCACAGCTACGAGGAGCCGGCCTACGACGTATACCCCTTGCGGCCGGCATCCGGCCCCGGCGAGGGCCGCATCGGTGAGTTGGCGAACCCGGTGTCACTTGGCGAACTGGCTCGAACAGCGAAGGCGAAGCTGAACGCCGGCTACTTGCAACTCGTCGGCGACCCGGCAAAGGCCGTGCGGTGCGTGGCGGTTGCCTGCGGGGCGGCCGGTGAGTTTCTGAGTGATGCGATGAAGGCCGGCGCGGACGTGTTCCTCACTGGGGAGATGCGGTTCCACGACTGCCTGAAGGCGCGGGATGCCGGGGTCGGGGTGCTGTTGCCGGGGCACTACGCCACCGAGCGGCCGGGCGTCGTAGACCTGGCCGGCCGGCTCGCGGAGGCGTTCGCCGGCGCGACCGTCTGGGCGAGCCGCGCCGAGCGGGACCCGCTGGGGCTGCTAGTGTAGTAGGCACACTCCGTGTGCCGTTCTTCGAGCGACGGCACACGGAGTGTGCCTACTACACTACCAAGATGGCCCTCCTCCACATCGAGCCGTTGCCGCGGAACGTCACCCCGGGGGAGGTGCTGCGGTTCGTCGCCGGGGTCGGCAAGCTCGACGGCAAGCAGGTTGGCAAGATCACGCTGCTCGGCGCCGCCGCCCGCGTCGAGGTGCCGGACGGCCACGCTACCCGGCTGGTCGCCGCGCTCGACGGGGCCACGTTCCGCGAGCGGCCCGTCCGTGCCCGGTTCGCCGACGCCGCCAAACGGGCCGGCTCGCACGAGCACTTCGACCGCCTCGCCCGGCTGTTGCACCTGGAAGCCGAAGCGGAGCGGGAGCAATTCAAGCAACGCGCTGCTTGTGGGGTCGCCGAGGACGGGACCGCGCTGGCCAAACTCGTCGTGATCGAGGAGGACGCCGGGTTGGGTGGCCGGCTGATCCTGACCTTCGCCAGCGTCAACCGCGGGACGCCGCTACCGCCGAACCGCTTGCAGCCCGGGGCGCCGGTGGTGCTCACGCAGACGGGTACGAACCGCCCAATGAGCCTGCGCGGCGTGGTCAGCGATCGGGCCGAGCGGACCATCTCCGTCGCGTTCGAGCAGCCGGACCTGGACCTGCCGGACGATTCGACGTGGCGGCTCGACCTGTCGCCGGACGAGGCGTCGCGGCAGCGGCAACTCGCGGCGCTGGCGCGCGCCGGCACCGCGGAGGGGGACCGGCTGGCCGATCTGCGGGCGGTGCTGCTGGGCGAGCGGGAGCCCGAAGCCAACCCCTCCCCCGACCCCTCCCCGAAGCGGGGAGGGGAGGAAGAGTCTGGCTCCCCCTTCCCTCTTAGGGAAGGGGGCCGGGGGGTTAGGTTGTCTTCGCCACTCAACCCTCCGCAACTCGCCGCGGTCGAGTTCGCACTTTCCGCGCCGGACGTCGCCGCCATCCACGGCCCACCCGGCACGGGCAAGACCACCACCGTCGTCGAACTCATTCGACAGGCGATCGCCCGCGGGGAGAAGGTGCTGGCCTGCGCTCCGAGCAACGCGGCGGTGGACAACCTGCTCGACAAGCTGCTCGCGGTCGGCCTGGAGCCGGTGCGGCTCGGCCACCCGGCCCGCATCACGCCGAGACTGCGCGACCAAGCCCTCGACCTGCTGGTGCAGTCGCACCCGGACGCGCGGCAGGCGCGCAAGTTCGCCCGCGAGGCCCGCGCCCTGTTCCGCAAGGCCGACAAGTGGACCAAGGCGAAGCCACAGCCCGGCGAGAAGCAAGCCCTCCGCGCCGAGGGCCGCGACCTGCTCACCGAGGCCCGCAAGCTGGAACAACTCGCCGTCGAGCGCGTCCTCGACTCCGCGATGGTCGTCTGTGCCACGCTGACTGGCGTTGACAGTGAAACACTCGGCAAGAGGCGGTTCGACCTGGCGGTGCTGGATGAGGCGTGCCAGAGCACCGAGCCGGCCACCTGGGTGCCGCTCTTGCGTGCCGACCGCGTCGTGCTGGCCGGCGACCCGTGCCAGCTACCGCCGACGATCCTCTCGCCGGAGGCGGCCGAGCGCGGGCTGGCCGTCAGCCTCATGGAGCGGGTCATGGCGCAGCTCGGCCCCGGCGTGTCGCGGCTCTTGACGGTGCAGTACCGGATGCACGCGGCGGTGATGGGCTTTTCCTCAACCGAGTTCTACGGCGGCGAACTGATCGCGGACGAGTCCGTCATCGGCCATCGCCTGTGCGACCTGCCCGGCGTGCGGGCCGAACCGCTGACCGAGGGACCGGTGAAGTTCATCGACACCGCCGGGGCCGGCTACGACGAGGAGCAGGAAGAAGACACCGAGAGCCGCCGCAACCCGCGGGAGGCGGCGCTGGCCGCGAAATACGTCCGCGCCTTGATCGACACCGGAGTGTCAGCGGCGGATATCGCGGTGATCGCCCCGTATGCGGCGCAGGTTCGACGGCTGCGGGAGTTGTTGCCGGTGCCGGGGCTGGAGATCGACAGCGTGGACGGCTTCCAGGGTCGTGAGAAGGAGGCGGTCGTGATCTCGCTGGTACGGTCGAACCCGGAGGGGGAGATCGGCTTCCTGGCCGACGTGCGGCGGACGAACGTGGCCCTGACCCGCGCCCGGCGGAAGCTGATCGTCGTCGGCGACAGCGCGACGCTGGCCAACCACGAGTTCTACGGGCGGATGCTCGGCTATTTCGAGCAGGTTGGGGCGTATTCGAGCGTCTGGGAGGAGATGTAGGGTGGGTCGAGTCTTCGTGGCCCACCGTCTTGGGCATCATGCCGTGCGGTGGGCCTCGAAGACTCGGCCCACCCGACGAGGCCGAACCCGTCCGGCCTGCCGGTGTCCTTGTCTCCAAACCATTCTCGTTCGGTAGCCCCCATGCCTGCCGACCTCCGCCGGATCGCCCATGAGGCGCTGAGCCTGTCCGAGGCCCCCTATCTCAAGCACTACCACCGCGGCCGGTTCCGCACCTGGAACGGGGTGGCGATGACCGGCAGCGAGCTGCCCGGCCCGGGATTCAACTTCGCCGCCTGCCTCACCGACACGCCGCCCCTTGATGAAATCCTGCCCGTCGCCCGCGAGTTCTTCGCCGACGCCGACCAGGGCTGGGGTGTGCTGGTCGAGGGGGACGCCGGACATCCGGTCGAGGTCGAGTTGAGGGCGCGGGGGTGGCAGGTGGCGGAGGACGAGCCGGCGTTCGTGATGCCGTCCCTGTCTGGCTCCCCTCCCCGCTTCGGGGAGGGGCCGGGGGAGGGGTCGAGCCATCACCTAACCCCCCGGCCCCCTTCCCTAAGAGGGAAGGGGGAGTTATCGATTCGACCGATCCTCAGCGAGGAGGACTGGCGCACGTTCCAGCGGGTGACGTCCGCCGCCTACGGGTCGCCGCCGGAGTTGGCCGACCTGTTCCTGCCGTCGCTGGCCTACTTCCGCGACCCGGCCATGTTCTGGGTGGTCGCGGACTGGTCCGGGGAGCCGGTCGCCGCTGGCGGGTACTATCGCATCGGGCCAACGGCCGTGGTCGGCGGCCTGGCAACGCTGGAAGAGCACCGCGGCAAAGGGATCGGGATGGCGATCGTCCGGGCGCTCCTGGCCGACGCGGCCGCGAAGGGCTGCGCGTCGGCGTGCCTGCGGTCCGGGCC
>DASSAT010000810.1:0-4741 GCA_035699305.1 Fimbriiglobus sp.
CGGGGTCCGGGTCCGGGATGGTGGGCCGGCAGTTCGGCGAGCAACTCTTCGATGATCGGCCGGAGCAGGGCGGGGTCGAAGACGCGGCAGGATTCGGACAGCGAGCCGAGGGAGACGCGACCGGTGCCGAGTTGGCGTTGGACCTTCTTGAACTGCGAGGCGGTGTGGAGGCCGCGGAGCGATTGCATGATGGGGTTGAACAGGCTGAGCAGAACGAGGCTGGCGTAGTGGGAGTAGAGGAGGCGTCGGTTGCCGGCGGCGTCGCGTTCGCAGCCGGCGTTGGCGAGACGGGCGAAGAGGGTCTTGGCGCGTCGCACGATACGCAGGCGGTGGAGGTCGGATTCGGTCATCCCGCTAAGATGGGAGTACGTCGAAGAAAGCGCCAGAGCGCAATTCCCGTGCCGAACACGATTGGGCAACGCCCCGGGTTCGGGCACCCGACGGACCACCAGCCCGAAGGGCTGGGACAGGCCGCGTTGTCCCAGCCCTTCGGGCGGGGTGGAGATGGTTGGCTCTCCCCGGGGCGGTGCCCCGGGCTGAGGACTCCCAGCCCTTCGGGCTGAAGATTCGGAACACAACTCCAACTACCTGCGGGTCAGTAGTAGCCCTGGGGGCTTGCGTCCCCGGCTAACATCGGCCGCCGCTCCGCGGCACAAAGGTACTATCCTCCCCACCCGTGCTGTTGCCGCAGCCACCCGATCTGCCCGGTGTGGTGCCGGCCGTGGTGGGCATACAGGCCAAGCAACTCCGCCAGCCGGTACGTCTTCTGGTACTCGGGGTGGTAGTACGCCCGGCCGAAGTCGGCGTCGGTCATCGCCCGCAGCAGGTACGCCCACCGGGCGTGGACCGCCTCCAGCAACTTCAGTGACAACTCCACGTCGGCGGCCTTCGTGTCCGCCAGTTCGGCCCACTTCCCCTCGTCGTAGGGCTTGATGGTCGGCGTCTCCTCGGTCAGCGCCAGCCGGTAGCGGACGAAGGCGTTGAGGTGACTGTCCGCGAGGTGGTGGACGATCTGCCGGACGGTCCAGTTCTTGTACCGCGTGTCGAGCTGGGCCGGGGTCAGCCCGGCGACGGCGGCGCGGGCCTTGGCCGGCAGCGCCGCGATCTCGGCGATCAATTCGGCCCGGCGAGCGGGCGCCGGGTCCGGCTCCGGCTGGTACGGGCCGGCCGGGTAGTCGGGCGGGGTCATCACGTCCTCCTGTTGTTACGAGTCTTCCTCGATCCGTCGCCACACCGCGCGGGTGACGGGGTGGTCTGCACCGGCGTACTCGGCGACCAACTCGGCGAACCGGCGATAGTTTACCAGGAACAGCGGCAGCCAGATCACCCGCCGCGTCTCGGTCGAGTACACCCGCAACACCGGCAGAAACGGCACGTCGAGCGGTTTGACGGCGCGGATCGAGCCCCACCTCATGGTGACGAACCGGCCCCAGAAGTCCGACCCGCGAAGGGCGTCCGGGCCGACCCACACCCGCCAGATGAAGACGTAGACCCACAGGCCCGGGACCAGGAGGGCGATGAGGGCTGCGCCCCCGACCGCCCAGGAGTCCCAGAATACCGCCCGTCCTCTCAGGATGCTGGGCAGAACGGCGATGCCGGCGTACACCGCTTCAGCGGCGACCCCGGCGACCAGCAGCCAGCGCCAGAGCACCATTCGGAACGACACCACCCGCGGGTGTTTCACGTCGCCCTCGCGTCCGGTCTTGACCGCGACGGCCACGGTCGGCATTATGTACGCCCGTTCAGAATCTCACCCTGGGACCGCGGCCGTCCCGGCCGCACAGCCTTCACCGGGCCGGGAACTCCGGGACTAACCGGAAGGCGTCTGTGTGCGGAAGCAAGAGCGGCCGGGACGGCCGCGGTCCCAGGGAGAACCCCCGGTGTCCCATGATCCTCGGCCTGCGGACGGTCATCTACCACGCCCCGGACCTCGCCGCCGCGAAGGCGTGGTATTCGAAGGTACTCGAAGCCGAGCCGTATTTCGACCAGCCGTTCTACGTCGGCTACGCGGTCGGCGGGTTCGAACTGGGACTGCTGCCGGACGCGGAGAAGCCCACCGGCCCCGGCGGTCAACAGGCGTACTGGGGCGTCGCCGACATCGCGGCCGAGGTGAAACGCCTTGCCGCGCTCGGGGCCCAGCCGACCGGGCCAGTGATAGACGTGGGTGAAGGGATTCGGCACGTCGAGTTCGCCGACCCGTTCGGCAACCTGTTCGGGATGATCGAGAACCCGCACTTCAAGACCGCGGACGTCCGATAATATTCGCCTTGCCCCGCCGCGCAGGACGCGGTAGAGTTCCCCAATTCCACCTGGGCCGCGGAGGGTCCGTCTTATGGTTCGTCGGCTCGGGCCGCCGTGCGCGGCCGCGTCGCTGTTGGTTGTCGGGTTCTTGGCCGGGGGGCTGGCCGCCCCGCGCGTTCCCGCTTCCGCCGCCCCGGCCCCGGGCGGCGAGCCGGCGGCCGGCCGGGTCGGGTATGTGTTTGTGCCCAAGGTGGTCAACGAGGCTGACCGGGCCAAGAAGCACGGCGAGCAGATCCACGCCTTGCAGGAGAAGTTCGCCGTCCGCGCCGACTTCCTGCGGCGGGCGGTGCAGGCCCAGCAGGCGGAGTTGACCCGGGCCGTCGGCGGCGACCGGGCCACGTGCGAGCGCGACCTGCTCAAGGCGCAGCGCGAGCTGGAGGATCTCGACCGCGAGGCCCGGCGGCAGGTGGAGGGTCTTCAGCGGAAGCTGATCGCGCTGTTGTACCAGGACGTCGCGCGGGCGGTCGCCGAGGTCGCCAAGGAGAACGGGCTGGACGCGGTCCACACCTACACCGTCTCCCCGGGGACCACCGACCCGGTGCAGATCCACGGACTGCTCGCCGCGCCAGCGGCGCCGATCTACGTCCGCCCGGACGCCGACTTCACCGCCGCCGTCCTCAAGCGGATGAACAAGCACTACGAGGTCGAGGGCGGAGAGTAACGCCCCTTCGGGAAAATCCCAAATCCCAAGCTTGGGAAATCCCAAATCCCAAGCACCAAATCCCAACCAAGCAGGGGTCTTGATTGGGATTTGGTGCTTGGGATTTGGGATTTTCCGCGAAGCGGATCAGGCGTTGTACGACCCGCTGGTCGTGGTGCCGCCGGTGCCGGTCCAGTTGGTGTGGAAGAACTGGCCGCGCGGCTTGTCAACTCGTTCGTAGGTGTGCGCCCCGAAGTAGTCGCGCTGCGCTTGCAGCAGGTTCGCCGGCAGCCGGGCGGTGCGGTAGCCGTCGTAGTACGCCAGGGCGCTGGCCATCGCCGGCAGCGGGACGCCGTGTGTCGCGCCGGCCGCCGCCACTCGCCGCCAGCCGTGCTGCGCCCGGCCCAACTCGGCCGCGAAGTACGCATCGACTAGCAGGTTCGCCAGCTTCGGGTCGCGGTCGAACGCCTCCTTGATCTTGCCCAAGAAGGCGCTGCGGATGATGCACCCGCCCCGCCACATCATCGCCACCCCGCCGTTGTTCAGCTCCCATTCGCTCTCCTTGGCCTGCGCCGCCATCAGCGCGAACCCCTGGGCGTAGGAGATCACCTTCGAGGCGTACAGCGCCATCTCCACGTCGTCGATGAACTGCTGCCGGTCGGACACCTTCTGCACCGACGGCCCGGCCAGTACCTTGCTCGCGGTGACGCGCTCCTCCTTCTGCGCCGACAGGCACCGGGCGAAGACCGCCTCGGCGATCAGCGTCAGTGCCGTACCCGTGTCGGTGGCCGCGTCCACTGTCCACTTGCCGGTCCCCTTCTGCCCGGCGGTGTCGAGGATTAGGTCCACCATCGGCTTCTTCGTCTCCGGGTCAACGTATCCGAAGATGTCGGCGGTGATCTCGATCAGGTAGCTGTCGAGGACACCCTTGTTCCACTTCGTAAAGACTTGCTGAAGTTCCGGCGGGGTCAGGCCGCACAGGTCTTTGAGCAGTTGGTAGCTCTCGCCGATGAGCTGGATGTCGCCGTACTCGATGCCGTTGTGGACCATCTTGACGAAGTGGCCGGCCCCCTCCGGGCCGACCCAGTCGCAGCACGGCACCTCCTCGCCGCGGTCCCCCTTCACCTTGGCGGCGATGGCCTGGAAGATCGGCTTGACGTGCGGCCAAGCGGTCGGGTCGCCGCCGGGCATGATCGACGGCCCCTTGAGCGCCCCCTCCTCGCCGCCGGAGACGCCGGTGCCGATGTAGTGGATGCCCTTCTCCTTGAGGGCGCGCATCCGCCGGGTGGTGTCCGGGAAGTGGGTGTTGCCGCCGTCGATGAGGATGTCGCCGGGTTCGAGCAGCGGGGCCACCTCGGCGATGACCGCGTCCACCGCGGACCCGGCCTTGACCATCATCATGACCTTCCGCGGCCGCTTCAACGTGGCGACCAACTCCTTGACCGAGTGGGTGCCGACGACCTTCTTGCCCTTGCCGCGGCCGTTGACGAAGGCGTCCACCTTGCTGGTGGTGCGGTTGAACACGGCGACGGTGTAGCCGTGGGACTCCATGTTGAGGACGAGGTTCTCGCCCATGACGGCGAGGCCGATGAGGCCGATGTCGGCGGTTGGGGTGGCCATTGGTGTCGCGCCTTTCGCGGAACAAGGTGACGATAAGCAAATTGTAGGCTCGCCCGATGACCCGGCGAGCGGGCCGGGAATAGAACCGCCGGCCCGGGGATCGTGACAGGGGACGATGCCCGGTTCGAGTGCCCGACGAGCCGCGGGGTTTACCCCCGCGGAAAGGTATCCCGCGGGGGT
>DASSAT010000811.1:0-2450 GCA_035699305.1 Fimbriiglobus sp.
GTCCGGCGCGGCCCTGCACATGGTCAACCACGGCCTCGCCACCGGCGCCCTGTTCGCGCTACTCGGGTTCCTGTACTCCCGCTACCGCACGCTGGACATGAACCAGTACAGCGGGCTGTGGACGAAGTTCCCGGGGTACACGTTCCTGGTGTTCGTGATCGCGCTGGCGAGTATCGGGCTGCCGGGGCTGAACAACTTCGTCAGCGAGATGCTGATGCTGGCCGGGCTGTTCGACCCATCCCTGACTCGTGTCCACGGCTACGCCCTGGCGGTGTGCGCCGCGGCCGGCATCCTGCTGTCAGCGTGGTACATCCTGACCATGCTGCGGCGCGTATTCTTCGGCCCGTTGCTGGAGCCGCCGATGGCGACAGGGCCGGTGCCGGGGCTAACCGGCCGGGAGGCGGTCGCGTTCGGGGTGCCGGCGGTGCTGTGTGTCGTGCTCGGGCTGTTCCCGAATCCGGTGATCGACACGATGAGGGCGGACGCCGAGGTGGTGGCGTTCTTCGGCGAGCACGCCCGCATCCGGGCCGGCGTCCTGGTCGAGCGGCCACCGCGCGAGCTGCCGGGCGCGGTGATCGGCGGCCTGGGGGCGGTGCCCGGACGGCCGCTGAACTAGGGGGCCACCCCTCCCCCGGCCCCTCCCCGAAGCGGGGAGGAGTGAAAGAGTCTTTGCTTGCTCCCCCTCCCCGCTTCGGGGAGGAGGCCGGGGGGAGGGGTTGATCCGGCCCCAGGGAAAATGACGACCACCAAGGACCAATCCGTGAAGTCGCTGCCCGTCATCCAGCAAGAATACCTGACCGGCGCCGTCGGGCTGATCGTCCCGGAGGCGGTGCTGGTCGGGGTCGCCTGCGCCCTGTTCCTGCTCGGGTTGTTCGTGCCGCGGCGGCTGCCGGCAGTGGCGCTGGCCCTGGCCGGCGTCGTCGGAGCGGCGGTCGTGGCCGGGCTGTTGGGCGGACAGGAAGTCGCCGCCTTCTGGAAGCCGGTCGAGGGGACGCCCTTCGACCCACGGTCGGTGGCCCCGTTCGACCCGACCGGCCTGGCCGCGTTCGTCCGCTGGCTGGCGCTCGGCGCCGCGGCCGTGTTCCTGCTCCTGGCGTGGCCGGAGATGCGCGATGAGAACGCCGCCGACTACGCCGCCTGCACCCTCATCGTCGCGGCCGGCGTCTCTCTGGTCGGCCGGGCCAACGACCTCGTCTCGCTGTTCCTCGCCCTGGAACTGGTCAGCATCCCGACCTACGTCCTGCTCTACCTGCCGGTCCGCACCCGGGCCTCGCAGGAAGCGGCGGTCAAGTACTTCCTGCTGAGCGTCCTCTCGTCGGCGCTGTTGCTGTTCGGGTTCAGCTACCTCTACGGCCTCACCGGCACCACCAACCTCGGGGCGGTCGTGCAGACGCTCTCGGAAGCACACCGTCAGGCGGTCTCGCCGATGGCGCTGGTCGCGGCGATGACGGCGATCGCGGGCCTCGGCTTCCGGGTGACGGTGTTCCCGTTCCACTGGTACGCCCCGGACGTCTACCAGGGCGCGCCGACCGGCGTGGTCGCCCAACTGTCGTTCGTCCCGAAGGTGGCCGGGCTGGTCGCCCTGGCGCGGATACTCGGCCTGCTCTCGCCGCCGATCGACCGGCTGCCGTTCGACACGATCCACACCCTCATTCCGCTGATGCTCTGGATCATCGCCGCCGCGACCATGACGTTCGGCAACGTCCTGGCGCTGTTGCAGGACGACCTCAAGCGGCTGCTGGCGTACTCCGGCATCGCGCACGGCGGGTACATGCTGCTGGGGCTGGTGGTGGCGCTGTCGCTGCCGGAGTCGCGCGGGACGGTGCCGGCGCAGACCGGGCTGGACGCGGTCCTGTTCTACCTCGTCGCCTACGGGCTGATGACGGTCGGGGCGTTCGCGGTACTGTTGCACCTCTCCGGCGCCGACGGCAAGGCCGAAACGGTGGACGACCTGGCCGGCCTCGGGCAGACGCACCCGGTCTCGGCGGCGGCGCTGGGCGTGCTGTTGTTTAGCCTGATCGGCTTGCCGCTGACGGCCGGGTTCATGGGCAAGTTTCTGCTGTTCGTCAGCGCGTTCGACGCCCCGGCGGTCGGCCCGATGCGGAACATGTACCGGATACTGGCGGTCGTCCTCGCGGTGAACGCGGCCGTGGGCGCGGTGTATTATCTTCGGGTGCTGGGCGTGATGTACCTGCGGTCGCCGCTGCGGACCGGCGAGCGGTCCCGCGGCCGGCCGGCGCTGGTAGCGGCGGTGGTGTGTGCCGTGGCGACGGTGGTACTCGGCGTCTATCCGAAGCCGCTGGCCGAGGCGGCGCGCAAGGCCGTCCCCATTGCCGACGACCGTCCGCACCCGGCTGTGGCGGCGCGGTAGTCGCCCCTGGGACCGCGGCCGTCCCGGCCGCTCTTGCTGGGCGCGTCGGGGGCCTCCACCGACACGCCAGCACCCCGAC
>DASSAT010000812.1:0-11821 GCA_035699305.1 Fimbriiglobus sp.
GTGGCGGTGGAACTCGGGGCCGGGTGGGGGCCGTGGCTGGTGGTGGCGGCCGTCGCCGCCGCTCGCTGCGGCATCCGCGACGTCCGGCTGGTTGGGGTGGAGGGGTCGGCCGCGCACTGCGGGTTCATGCGGCAGCACTTCCGCGACAACGGATTGGACCCGGACGCCCACCGGCTGCTGCACGGCGTCGCCGCGGCCGAGGACGGGACGGTCGAGTTCCCCGTCGAGCCGGACCCGGCCGCCGACTACGGGGCCACGGTCGCGGCCGAGGACCCGCTCCTCCAGCGCGTGCGCGGTGCAACCGCCGCCGTCCGGGCGTACTCGCTCCCGACGCTGCTCGCCCCGTTCGACCGGGTGGACCTCGTGCACATCGACATCCAGGGGTCGGAGGCGGACGTCGTCCTGGCCGGACGGGCGGTACTGCGGGAGAAGGTGCGGCGGGTGGTGATCGGGACCCACGGCCGGGCGATCGAGCAGGCGCTGCTGGCGGAGCTGTCGGCGCAGGGGTGGCTGCTGGAGGCGGATCAGGCTTGCCGGTACGGCCCGTATGGCGCCGGGCTGGCGCTGGCGGTGGACGGCTGCCAGGTGTGGCGCAACCCGCGGGTGTGACACCCCATCGCGTGGGTTGCGTATCGTTCTCCCCTCTCCTCTTGCGGTGCTTTGTTGAAATCCTGGTGAGCGGGGGGCGTCAGCCCCCTGTTGGTTCGCTTCAACAGGGGGTTGACGCCCCCCGCTCACCAAGAATCACCGAGGGTTTCAACAGAGCACCCTTGCGGGAGAGGAGTTGGGGGTGAGGGGTCAGACGTGGGACAGGGGAGGCGCCTCACCCCCGACCCCGCCCCGGTCGCGCAAGGCATCCAAATCTACCTCCGCCTTATCAGCGAACCGCAAATTGTCTTGTCATGGCACAGTGGATGATCGTGGCCGATGACCGGCCGACCCAATCGTCAAATTCGTTCTAAGGTTGCTTACCCGAGTCCCCTTACCCACCCCGACGGAAATGAAGAGATGGACGCCCGCGTCAGGTTCCGAGGCGACGAAGCCGTCAAAGGCAAGCGGTTCATGTACTACTCCATTGGCCTGGTCCTGCTGATCGTGGTCGGCACTCCGCTACTGCTGTTTGCCGGCTGTGTCGGTCTGATTGTTTACAACCGACACGTGACAAAGCAGGAGTCGATCGCCGCCGTGAGAGCGCAGGCCGACGCCGAAGAGCGATACAGGACCGCCCAGTCCGAAGCACAAGCGAAAGCGGCAGCCGAAGAGAGACGACAAGACGAGCTGCAACTCCAACAACAGCAGGCCGAAGTGATGCGACAGCAGGCCGAAGCGAAGCGACAGCAGGCCGAAGCCGAGGCCCAACGTGCCCGCGAGCACGTGGCCGAAGAAGACCGCCGGCGAGTCGAAGCCGAAGCCGTGAAGCAGCGGATCCAAGACGAGAAGGAGAGGGCGGAGCGGGAGCAAAGGGCGGCGATCGTCCGCACGAAGTCCGACCTCGCTGACGCCAGGAATCAAGTCGCCAACGCTGAAGCGGCCCTGAAGAACATCTTGGCCGAGATCGAGCTGATCCAGGAAGCCAAAATCTCCCTGAAGCCAGCCACCGCTATCCAAGTGCCCCTGGACAAGCTGACGCGCGACGCCAACGGCAAGGCCGTCACGTACAGGTATTACCTCGAAGCGCAGAAAGATGACCGGCTGACGGGGTTGGCGAAAAAGAAGCCGGACGCCGAGGCTCATCTCGCAGACCGAAAGGGCAACGTCACCAACCTGGAGGCCGAGTTGCGACGACTGGAAGCGGGTGGGAGGCCCGGGCGGTAGTGGTAGGGTGGGTCAAGCGTCGCTTTGGACGCGCCGACCCACCACGCCCTCGCCCGATGGGCCGGCGCTCGGCGATCGGCGCTCGGCGCCGCGACCCGGTTTTCCGGTTGCCTTCGGCGCCACCCGGAGCGATAGTCGGGGTTTCTCATCGCGCGACGGGTGCCCCATGCCGACTTCGCTGTTCGACCTGACCGGCAAGGTGGCCCTCGTCACCGGCGGGAACAAGGGGCTGGGCAAGGCGATGGCCCGCGGGCTGGCCGAGGCCGGCGCGAACGTCGTCCTCGCCAGCCGAAGCGGCGATCAACTCAAGGCCTCCCTCGCGGAGGTCCTCGCTGGCACCGGCCGCGACGGAACTTTCCTCGTCGCCGACGTGTCCAACCGGGGTGACGTGAAGAAACTGGCGCACGAAGCCGTCCGGCGGATGGGCCGGGTAGACATCCTGGTCAACAACGCCGGGATGAACACCCCACAGCCGATCGACCGGATCGCCGACGAGACGTGGGACCGAATCGTGGAGGTGAACCTCTCCTCGGTCATGGCCCTGACCCGCGAGTTGGTGCCGCCGATGAAGGAGCGGCGGTGGGGCCGGGTGATCCACATCTCGTCGATCTTCGGCCAGGTGTCCAAGGAGGGCCGCAACGCCTACTCGGCGACCAAGTCGGCGCTCTTCGGGCTGGCCCGGGCCAGCGCCCTGGACCTCGGCCCCTACGGGGTGACGGTCAACTGCATCGCCCCGGGGCCGTTCCTGACCGACATGCCGATGTCGCTGCTCTCGGACGCGGAGAAGGCGGTGTTCGCCGACCGCACGGCGCTGGGCCGGTGGGGCGACCCGCGGGAACTGGTCGGGCCGTGCCTCCTACTGGCCAGCGAGGCCGGCAGCTACGTCACCGGGCAGGTGTTGTTCGTGGACGGCGGCTACCTGGCCAGGTAGAGTAGTCCGCTCGCTCCGCGAGCGGATCGGCGAAGACCGCTCGCGGAGCGAGCGGACTACACTCGGCTGACGCGGGTTGTACCGGGCGGTTTTCGTGAGCTAGAATGGGACGATGGTCGCCCGCGCCGCCCGCGCGGCCGATCCCGTCTCTCCCGGGCGATGGGACGGTACGATGGACGCCTCAACAACGATCCTGCTGTCTCAACATCCGGTGGTGCGCCACAGCATCGTCTCGGACTGCCAGCGGGAAAAAGACAAGTTCAAGTGGCTCTTGAGCGAGAAGGCCGGCTTCGACCTCGGCGAGCAAGCCATCCACCAGTGGGTCCGCGATCATTGGTGGCACTACCTGCGAGCGAGGTGGATCGAACACCTGCACGGCACCTACTTCTGGGCCGAACTGGACCGCGACGACTTCGGCCTGATCCGACGGGACTTCCAGGACTGCAAACCCCTCCTCGAACAGATCCTCGATCGGCTCAAAGACGGAGAAGAAAACCTCGACATCATCTCCTGGGCCGTTCACTGCCTTCCTGACTCGGTCGATCTCGTCATACGAATTCTCGAAGTCCTCGACCTGAACAGCATCCGCCTCGAACACCAGTTCTACTGCGGCAAGTCCGCGGCCGCAATGTCATGACATGCCTGATCGCCGTGGTGAAACCCTTCCGGGCCGAGGCGGTCCTGCGGGCCGTCGCCGGGCTGGGCGCGGCCGCCTGCGCCGTCCGCGAGGCCAAGGGGTACGGCCGGCAGAAGGGCTACCTCGACCGCTACCGCGGCGGCGAGTTCAGCACCGCCTACCTGCCGAAGGTGGAGATCGCCGTCTGGGTGGCCGACGACCGCTACGACGAGTTGGCCGAACGGGTGGCCAAGGCCGCCCGGACCGGGCGGATCGGCGACGGCAAGGTGTTCGTCGTCCCGACTGCCTGGGACGTGATCGAGTTCTGATACCGGATCGCCTCGATTTCTTCTCCCCTCTCCCCGCTTGTTGCTCTGTTGAAACCCTCGTCGTCGAGTGGCCCTGTCTTCAGCCCGAAGGGCTGGGAGTTCTCAGCCCAGGGCGCAGCCCTGGGGATGAGGCCAACCGCTCCGCAGCCCTGAAAGGGCGACACACGGCCTCGCTGTCCCGCCCTTTCAGGGCTCGGAGCCGGTATCCGCGTCCCCAGGGCGTTGCCCTGTCTATTACGCATAAGTTTACCACTTGGGGGAGTGGATTGGTCTTGGAGTGATCCTGAGGTCTTGGCTTTCGGAGGCAGTCCTGGAAGACACGATCGGCTGCGAGGCAGAGGGGGTTGATCTCGGTGACGCCCGCCTCGACCGGCGTTACCGTCTGCTCCTGGAGCGCCTGGCCGGCCAGCCCGGCCGCAGCATCCCGGCCGCGTGCCAAGGTCGGGCTCAGACGCAGGCGGCTTATCGCTTCCTCGACCACGCCTCGGTGACGCCCGGCAAACTCCTGGCCCCGCACCGGGAGGCGACGCGGCGGCGGATGGCGGCCGAGCGAACCGTCGTGGTCGCCCAGGACATGACCGAGATCGACCTGACGCGGCCGGAGCGGGTCGTCGGGGGGCCGCTCGCCGACGACGGTCGCACCGGGTTCTTCGGTCACGTCCTCCTCGCGGCGACCGTGGGAGGTTTGCCTCTGGGTCTCCTGGACGCCCGCACTTGGTCACGCGACCCGGAGACGGTCGGTACCGCGAAGGCGACGCGGAAGGACCGGCCGCTCGCCGACAAGGAGAGCGTGCGTTGGATCGAGGGCTACCGCACCTGCGTCGGGGCGGCGCGGTCGCAACCGGGCGTCGAGGTCGTGTGCGTGTCCGAGAGCGAGGGAGATGTCTACGAGTTGTTTGTCGAAGTGGAGACGCAGGGTCATGCGGCCAAGAGCATCGTGCGGGCCTGCCAAGATCGCCGCTTGGCCGATAGCGCGGCCCTCCTGTTCGCGGCGGCGGCGGCGGCACCGGTGCTGGGCCGACGCGCGATCGACGTTTCCAATCGCCAGGCTCCGCCGTCGGAGACGCGTAAGCGACGCAAGGCCCGGTCGGCGCGGACGGCGACGGTCGTGCTGCGGCCACCGAATCGGACGGACGGGAAGTTGCCGTCGGTGACGGTCACGGCCGTCCTGGCCCGCGAGGTCGATCCGCCGGCGGGCGAGGAGGCGATCGAATGGCTGCTCGTGACCGACCTGCCGGCGACGACGCTCGCCGAGGCCCAACGGGTGCTGGACCTGTCCGCGTGCCGGTGGCTGGTGGAGGTTTACTTCCGCACACTCAAGACCGGCTGTCGGATCGAGCGGCTGCAGTTGGCGACGCCGGGGCGGATGCGTAACGCGTTGTGTCTATACCAAGTCGTGGCCTGGCGGGTGCTCCTGGTGACGATGGCGGGGCGGGACTGCCCCGATCTGCCGTGCGACACGGTCTTCGACACCGCCGAGTGGCAGGCCGTGTCCGTGGTGGTGAAGCGGACGACGGTGCCGATGACGCCACCGCGTCTGGCGGAGATGGTGGCGTTGGTGGCGCGATTGGGCGGACACCAGGGCCGCAAGTCGGATCCGCCGCCCGGTCCGCAGGCGATGTGGGTGGGGATGCAACAGGCCCGCACTCTCGCCCTCGCCTGGGAAACCTTTGGCCCTGGGGCCAAGACTTATGCGTAATAGACAGGGCGTTGCCCCGGGCTGAGAACTCCCAGCCCTTCGGGCTGAAGACAGAGCCACCCGACGACGAGGCTTTCAACACAGCACCCAGCGGGGAGAGGGGAGAAAGATAAGCAAGCCCTGCGACGCGGAGTGACCGCGGCCCGGTCACTCCGCGTCCGGGCCGAACGGTTCCGCGTCCAACTCCGCCGCCCGGTCCGGGTCCGGCAGGCTGTCCCAGAGCCGGCCGAACTGCGCCTCGCACTGGAGCAGCGCCTCCACCACGGCCGGGTCATACGCCACGCCGGCGAGCCGTGCCAACCGCTTGACCGTGTCGGCGTGCGGCAGCGCCGGCTGCGACCGCCGCAGGGTGTCGTAGGCGTCGGCCACCGCCACCAGCCGGGCGGACGGCGGGATCTTCCCCGCCGCCAGGCCGTCCGGGAACCCGGTCCCGTCCCACCGCTCGTGGTGATGCCGCACCGCCGCCCGCAACAGCCGCAGGCCCGGCAGCGCCGGGCCATGCTCGCGGCCCAGCACGTCGAGCACGCCGTCCCCGATCGCCGGGTGCGCCTCGTACAGGTGCCGGTCCGACGGCGTTAGCCGGGCCAGGCTCTCCAGCACGTCGTCCGGCACCCCGATCAGCCCGAGGTCGTGCGCCGCCGCCGCGGTCGCCAGTTCCTCGACGTAAGCCGGGTCGGTCAGCTGCGGCCAGTCCGGGTCGCTTCGCAGGACATCGGCCAGCGCCCGGACGTAGTCGCTGACCCGCTGCTGATGCGCGACCGTCTCGCCGGGCCGGGCGGCGGCAACGGCGGCCAGCGCGGTCGGCACCGCCCCTCGGGCCGCCGCCGCCTCCGCCGCGGTCGCCCGCGCCACGTCCTCGACCTCTTGAAGCGCCTCCCGGAGCCGGTCCGACTCGGGGTCGTCGCCGGCGACCAGCGTGGTGTCATCCAGCGCCGGGTGGGCCGACGCCGCCGTGTACCGGGCGAGCTGGTCCGCCGCCTCGCCGGGCGTCGGCCGCTCCCCGGGGTTGCGGGCCAGCATTTGCAGCAGCAGCGCCTCCAGCTCCGACGGCAGGTCCGCGCCGACCTCGCCGGGCGTCCGCGGCGGGCCGTTCCGGACCGCCATCACCGCTTCCGCCAGGCTCTTGGTCTTCGGGTACGGCGCGTGCCCGGTCAGCACCCAGAACAGGGTCGCCCCCAGCCCGTACACGTCGGCGGCCGGCCCGGCGGTCGGGGCGTCGGCCAGCTGTTCCGGGGCCAGGAACTCGACGCTGCCGACCAGGGTCCGCGGGGAAGTCTTGGCGCTGGCGAAGTCCCGGGCCAAGCCGAAGTCGATCAGCTTCACCCGCCGCGACTCGGTCAAGAGCAGGTTCGACGGCTTGACGTCGCGGTGGACGACGCCGGCGGCGTGGGCGGCCCGCAGGGCGGAGGCCGCCTGCCGGCCCCACTCGCACCCCAGCCCGACCGGCTGCGCGCCGTGCTCGTTGACGTACTGCTCCACGTCCCCGCCCTGGACCAGCTCCAGCACCAGATACCACTGGGTCGGCTGGCCCACCTCCTCCGGCAGCAGTGACCCGGCGTCATAAGTGGTGACGATGTGCGGGTGCGTCAGCCGGGCGAGGTTGCGGGCCTCGGTAGCGAACCGGGCGTGCGCGTCCGGCCGGGAGTGGTCGTCGATCGCCACCACCTTGATCGCCACCCGCCGGCCCAGGAGCGGGTGCTCGCCGAGGAAGACCACCCCGACCGTCCCGCTGCCGATCCGGTCGAGGACCCGGTAGCCGCCGAGGACCAGCCCGTGGGCCTGCCCGGACAGCACCCGGGAGACCTGGTACGGGGTCAGGTAGCCGGTCGCCGCCAGGGCGTCGGCGATCCGCTGGCGAGTGTCGAGTTGTTCGGCGCGCGAGCCGACACGCTGCAGGAAGTCCGGGACGGCGGTCGCCGGCAGGACGTTGCGGGCGATCAACTCGGCGAGCGTCTCGCGGGCCGGCAGCGGCAGGGCCAGGTGGTCGAACCCCTGGAGCGTGCCGCGGGGGGGACCGGTGCGCGCGCCGGCCGGGGTCGGCGGCGGGGTCGCCACCTCCCGGGCGGTCCGGAGTGGAGGGAGGGGGTTCATGCGGCGACGCGGGAAGACGGCCGCGGGGCCGAACCGGGTCCACCGGTCGGCCGGCGCAGGCCCCGGGCGACGCGCAAGGATAGGTCGTCCTTCGGGTCGGGGCAAATAGTTCGGGTCGGGTCGGGCCGGAATCTCGCCGCCGACCCTCCACCTCCGGGGAGCCGGCTTCTAATAATGACTGGGCCTACCGTACCGCGGCCGGGCCGGGGGTGCCCGGCGACCGCGTCCGTCTCACGACCCGCAACGAGGAGGCTCTTCGTGCGTAACCTCTGGATTCGCCGTCTGACCGCCGTGGCCGGGCTGGTCGCCGCCGCCTGGCTCGCCGCCGGCTCGGCCGCCGACGACGCGCTGCCGCCCGACCTGGTCAAGGGCATGGCCGCGCGGGACATCGCCTACCTCCAGAAGGAGCTGTCCAAGGTCCCGGAGAAGCGGGCCGTCCCGACTCTGAAGGCGACCGCCATGCTCCTGGCCCTGTACGCCCAGGACACCGGGCAGGGCGCGCTGCGGGACCAGGCTCTGAAGGTGGCGGGGGCGCTGGCCAAGAAGGACTACGCCGGAGCCAAGACCGCCGCCGCGGGGCTTAAGCTCGGGGCCGCCGGCAAGGTGGCCCCGGTGAAGCTGCACGAGATGCACAACTTCGACCTGGCCGAGTTGATGTCCACCTACCGCAACGCGACCGTCGGCGGGCGGAACGTGGAGAAGGACATCCGCAAGCAGGGCAAGGCGGTCACCGACACGCAGCTGGTCGGCGACATCGGCGCACGGGTCGTGCTCGTCAGCCACTACGCCCTGAAGATGCCGGCCGAGCGGGCGACCGCCAACGCGGCGAACCGGAAGAAGTGGGAAGGGTACTCGAACGAGACCCAGAAGCTGGCGTCGGAGATCGCGTCCGCGGCGGCCAAGGGGGCCGGCGCCGACAAGGCGGCCCTGGCGAAGAAGCTCAAGGCGCTCGACGCCAGCTGCACCGCCTGCCACAACGAGTTCCGCGACTGATCGGGAATTAGAGGTCGGAAGTCAGAGGTCAGAGGTCAGAAGTCAGAGGTCAGAGGTCAGAAGTCAGGAGGCACTGTTTTCCGACCTCTGACTTCCGACCTCTGACTTCCGCCCCGGAGGGGTTCCCATGTCCGAGCCAAAGGAGCGCACCTACTCCGACGCCGAGGTGCAGGCGAAGCTCCAGGAGTTGGGGCTGACCGAGTGGCACCTCGACGACGGCTGGCTGCGGCGGAAGTACAACACCGACGGCTGGCCGCAGACGCTGATGGCGGTGAACGCGATCGGCTACCTGGCCGAGGCCGCGTATCACCACCCGGACCTGGCCGTCACCTGGGGCAAGCTGTGGGTGAAGCTCAAGACCCACTCGGCCGGCGGCATCACCGACAAGGACTTCGAGCTGGCGAAGAAGATCGAGGAGGCGGTGCTGTGGCGCCCGGCCGGCGGCGCGCTGGGCGCCGGCAATCCGAAGAAGTTCGTGTTCAGTAAGTGACGCTCCAAGCCCACCCGTTGCCACGGGTGGGCTTGCGCCCCCTCTCCTTCCCGCGAGCCATGCGATGATGCGCCTCCTCCCCCTGCCCGCCCTCCTGCTCGTCGCGGCGCCCGCCGCCGCGCAGACGCTGACCGTCGCCGGCGGCAAGGCCGACCGGACCAACACGGTCGTCACTGCCACGCTGCCGGCCGGCGTCGCCGGGTCGGTCAACGTGGTCGAGCTTCCCGGAGGCCGGCACGCCGCCGCGCAGATCACCGGCCCGGCGCTGCTGTCCGACGCGAAGGGCAAGCAGATCAACTTCGTCCTCCCGACCCTGCCGGCCGGCGGGTCGGTGCGGGTCCGGCCGGCGACCCTCAACTACATCAAGGCGCCGTCGCACTTCCGGTTCGTCGAGCACGAGACCCAGGGGACCACCGACCTCGTCTTCGACAAGCGGCCGGTGCTGCGGTTCGTCCACCCCGCCCACGACGCCTCGACGCCAGACCGGCACGACATGACCTTCAAGCCGTTCGTCCACGTCTTCGAGCCGGCCAGGGGCGAGTACCTGCTGACCGGCGGGGCGTACCCGTTCTCGGACAAGTCGAAGCTGTACCCGCACCACCGCGGCCTGTTCTACGGCTGGATGCGGATCACCTACGACGGCAAGCAGGCCGACACTTGGCACGGCCGCAAGGGGGAGTTCACGGAGCAGGGCAAGGCTCTGGTCCGGGAAGCCGGCGAAGTCCTCGGCCGGTATCGGGCGGGGGTCGCCTGGCACGGACAGGACGGCAAGACCTTCGCCACCGAGGAGCGGGAAGTGACCGCGTACCACGTCCCCGGCGGGACGCTGATCGACTTCGCCTCGGTGCTCAAGACGGACCGCCCGAAGGTGCGGCTGGACGGCGACCCGCAGCACGCCGGGTTCCACTTCCGGGCGGCGCAGGAGGTGGCCAAGGACACGAAGGCCCAAACGTACTTCCTGCGGCCGGACGGCAAGGGGGCGATGGGCCAGACGCGCAACTGGGACGCCAAGACGCGCGACCCGAAGACGGTGGACCTGCCGTGGGACGCGATGAGCTTCGTCGTCCACGGCAAGCGGTACACGGTGCTGCGGATGGACCACCAGGCCAACCCGGGGGAGGCCCGCGGCAGCGAGCGCGACTACGGCCGGTTCGGCGACTACTTCGAGTACGAGTTGGCGCCGGGGAAGCCGCTGACGGTGCGCTACCGCGTCTGGGTGCAGGAGGGGGAGATGACCAAGGAGGAGTGCGAAGCCCTGCACCGGGCGTTCGTCGATCCGCCGGTCGTGACGGCGGCGAAGTGAGGTCAGCCGGGCTGCCGCTCAGCCCGATCGAAGACAGCTTTCAGGGAGAGCTGGAACCCCGGAAGCACGCTCCCGCCGTCGAGGGTGCCGCCGACCGGGACCGGGGTCATCTTGTCCACGGCGGTGTAGACGTTGGCGGCCCGGGTCTGCGGGTCGATCTCCCAGACCAGCTTGACGCCGGCCTGGAAGTACTCGCGCCGCTTCCGCTCCATCTCGCGCCTGGTGTTCGACGCGCTCAGGACTTCGACCGCGAGGTCCGGGACGACCGCCGGGATCGGGTCGCTCCGGGACGGGGGGCGGCCACCTGGAAGGCTGGCCCAGGCCAGGAAGGCCACGTCCGGGGCACGTCCGACCCCCGGAAGGATCCGCATCACCGCGGCCTCTCCGACCATCATGCCCAGGTCGTGTTCTTCCAGGTATCGGCCAAACTTCCAGCCAATGATGATTGCCACCCAGGATTCGAACATGCCCACGGCTTTCTCCACCAGGGTGCTATCGACCCACTCGCACGTTGGGCTCTGTCGCTCATTGATCTGGACCAATTGCTCGAACGTCACGGTCCCCGGCGGCGGTTCGGCTCGGACCCGGTCGGGCGGGATGTCACCGAGTTGGTGGAGCAAGTCGGCGAGGGTTCGTCGAGCGACCGTCGGGTCCAGGGGCGGTGCGGCAGTCGGGCTGAGTACGGCGGACATGCGTGTCTCCTCCGGTGCCATTCTCCCGTGGTGCGCTCGGGCGGGCAACACGAATCAGGCACTTTCACCGCCCGACGGATTCCCCTAGTTTAAGCTCCATGTCCGCGATCGCCGTCCCGCCGCCGCCCGCCCACTACCGCGAGCCGCTGTCCCTCGGGGGCGTTCGGCTCGCGTCGCGGTTCACCCTCGCGCCGCTGGCCGGGTACACCAACTACCCGTTCCGCCGGTCGGTCCGCGAGATCGGCGGCGTCGGCCTCTGCACTACCGACCTGGTCAACGCGCGCGCCATCCTCGAAGGCATCTCGAAGACCCTGGACCTGCTCGCCACCGGGCCGGACGACCGGCCCGTGAGCGTGCAAATCTTCGGCGCCAACCCCGACGAGATGGCCGACGCCGCACGGTGGCTCGAAGACTACGGGGCTACGGTCATCGACATCAACATGGGCTGCCCAGTCCGCAAGGTGGTCAAGTCCGGCGGCGGGTCGGCCATGATGTGCGACACCACCGGCACCACGGTCCGGCTCGTGCAACGGGTGGTCGAGGCGACGACGCTGCCCGTCACCGTGAAGATGCGGCTCGGGTGGGACGACGCCAACACGTCGGCCCCGTTCTTCGCCCGGGAGTTCGAGCGGATCGGCGTCGCCGGCATCACCATCCACGGCCGCACCCGCGAGCAGGGCTTCTCCGGCGGCGTCAATCTCGCCGGCGTCCGCGCCGTCGTCGAGGCAGTCGAGCGCGTCCCGGTGTTCGGCAACGGCGACGTGCGGACGCTCGCCGACGCGGCGCGGATGATCGAGGAGACCGGCTGTCACGGGATCGCCGTCGGCCGCGGGGCGCTGGCGAACCCGTGGTTCTTCCGGCA
>DASSAT010000813.1:0-4413 GCA_035699305.1 Fimbriiglobus sp.
GATCACACAAAGAAACACAAAGACGAGAAGGGATGACCGGTCTACCTTTGTGTCTCCTTTGTGTGATCTTTGTGCCTTTGTGGTGAACGCCGTGGGTCGGGCAGTCGCTGGACCTGCGAGACGAAACTGGGGATAACACAGCCTTCCGGCGAACGCTCAGACCGCGCCGGCCTCGCGCAGCCGGGCGACCGCCGCCGCGTCCAGGCCGAGCAACTCGCCCAGGACGCCGGCCGTGTGCGCCCCGAGGGCCGGCGGCGCGGTCGGCTCGCGGCGGCCGGCCCCGGCGATGTGCACCGGGTCACCGACCAGATCGACCGGCCGGCCCGACGGGTCGCGGACGGTCAGCTTCATGCCGCGGGCCGCGGTCTGCTGTTGAGCAAACACGTCGGCGTAGTCGGACACGACCGCGTGCGGCACGTTCGCGTCGGTCAGTCGCCGCGCCCACTCGGCCGTGGGGAGCGTCCGCATCAGCGCCTCGATCCGCGGCACCAGTTCCCCGCGGCGTTCGACGCGCTGCCGATTGGTGGCGTATCGCACGTCGGCGCCGAGGTCCGGTTCGCCCGCTGACTCGCAGAACGCGCGCCACTGGCCGTCGTTGCCGACGTTGAGCACCAGCCAGCCGTCGGCGGTTTGGAAGAGCTGGTACGGCACGATCTGCAGGTGGGCGTTCCCCTGCCGGGCCGGGACCGCGCCGCCGGTCAGGTAGGCTTGCGCCACGTTCACCTGCGCCGCGATGGCACAGTCCATCAGCGCCAGGTCGATGGCGTATCCGTGGCCAGACTTCGCGCGGGCGTGCAAACAGGCGAGGATCGCGGCGGCAGCGTACAGCCCGGTCAACACGTCGGCGACGGCGACGCCGACCTTGCACGGCGGCCCGTCGGCCGGGCCAGTGATGCTCATCAGCCCGCTCAGTGCTTGAATGGCGAAGTCGTAGCCGGGCGCTTCCCGCAGCGGGCCGGTCCGGCCGAACCCGGAGATCGAACAGACGATGAGCTTCGGGTGCCGGGCGAGCAGCCTGTCCGGCGTCAGCCCGAGCTTCTCGGCGCTGTCGGCGCGGAAGTTCTCGATCAGCACGTCGCACTTCGCCAGCAGGTCGTGAAAGACCTGGCTCCCGTCGGGGTGTTGCACGTCGAGGGTGACGGACCGCTTGTTGCGGTTGCAGGAGAGGAAGTATGCGGAGAGAGGCCCGAGGAACGGCGGCCCCCAGCCGCGGGTGTCGTCGCCGGCGCCGGGGCGTTCGAGCTTGATGACGTCGGCCCCGAGGTCGGCGAGGAGTTGGCCGCAGAACGGCCCGGCTAGCACCCGGGCGGCGTCGAGGACGCGGACGCCCGAGAGCGGCGGGTCGGCGTCCGGCGGGAACGGAAGCATGAGCGGACCTCCTACCCGGATTCTACGGCCGCGGCGATAATCACCCGCAACCCCGACCTCTTGTTCCCTCCCCCCCTTGGGGGGGAGGGTTAGGGTGGGGGGGTCAGCTCCACGAGCCAGGGCCGATGTCCCTGCACTGTTGATGCTCCCACCCCCCACCCCGGCCCTCCCCCCCCAAGGGGGGAGGGAGGAAGAAGGAGTCTCGCCGATGCGCCTCTTCAGTCCCCTCATCGCCTTACTCGTACTCGGCACATCCGCTCGGGCCGATAACTGGCCGGCGTGGCGCGGCCCGACCGGGCAGGGCGTCTCCGCCGAGACGAACCTGCCGGTGACGTGGTCCGCCACCGAGAACGTCAAGTGGAAGGTGCCGCTGCCGGACGAGGGGAACTCGACGCCGGTCGTCTGGGGCGACAAGGTGTTCCTCACCCAGGCCACCGATAAGGGCAAGAAGCGGTCACTGATCTGCTTCGCCCGCAAGAACGGCTCGAAGCTGTGGGAGCGGACGGTCGAGTACGCCGAGCCGGAGCAGTCGCACAAGACGAACCCGTACTGTTCCGCGTCGCCCGCCACCGACGGCAAGGTGGTCGTCGTCTCCCACGGGTCGGCCGGCGTCTACTGCTACGACCTCGACGGCCAGGAACTCTGGCGGCGCGACCTGGGCAAGTGCGACCACATCTGGGGCAACGCCGCCTCGCCGGTCCTGTACAAGGACCTGGTGATCCTCAACTTCGGCCCCGGCCCGCGGACGTTCCTGATCGCCATGAGCAAGTCTGACGGGAAAGACGTGTGGCGGGTCGAGGAGAAAGGAAGCAAGCCGGCCGAGTTCTTCGGCTCGTGGAGCACGCCGGTCGTCGCGGCGGTCGGCGGCCGGCCCGAGTTAGTCATGAGCTGGTCGGGTGTCGTCAAGAGCTACGACCCGGCGACCGGAAAGTTGTTGTGGAGTTGCCGCGGGCTGGAGAAGGACGCGGGCAAGGACCGGCTGACATACACCTCGCCGCTGGTGGCGCCGGGGGTGGTGGTGGCGATGGCCGGGTTCGGCGGGTCGGCGATCGGGGTGAAGACCGGCGGCACCGGCGACGTGACCGACACGCACCGGCTCTGGCGCGTGACGCGGAACCCGCAGCGGATCGGGTCCGGGGTGGTGGTCGGCGATTACGTCTACGCGACGGACGAACCGGGCCTGCGCTGCATCGAGTTGAAGACCGGCAAGACCGTCTGGCAGGAGCCGGTCGATGGCGGCGTCTGGTCGAGCGTCGTCCACGCCGACGGCCGCCTGTACTTCGTTAGCCAGACCGGCGAGACGGTCGTCTTCGCCCCGAAGCCGGAGTTCGAGCTGATCGCCCGCAACCCGCTGCGGGAGACGACCCGGGCGTCGCTCGCCGTCTCGGACGGCGAGTTGTTCATCCGCACCTACAAGCACCTGTGGTGCATCGCAAAAAAGTAGTCCGCTCGCTCCGCGAGCGGATCGGCGAAGACCGCTCGCGGAGCGAGCGGACTACATTACTTCGCCGGGATCACGACCGCGGCGGGCGGCACCTGCGGCGGCGCGGTCGCGGTCCCGACGGCGGCCGAGGCCGGTGGCGCGGCCGTCGCCGGCGGCTTGGAGTAGTAGACCACCGCCGCCGCCACTACCGCGGCCACCCCGGCCAGCAGACCGAGCTTGGCATCGTTCGTCATCAACAGGGTCTCCGCGAACTCTACCTGTTGATGTGCGACACCCCGGACGGGGTGTCAGCGAACTTGAGTCGTTCGTTGCGGATTCCCGTGGCCGGCCGCCGACCGACCTGACACATCAGGACGGGGCGACGTGCTCGGCCCGACCGCGACAGGCCGCACCGTCGGCAGACGCGGCCGGGTCGGGGGTCGGCGCGGCCCGCACGACCGCACTTATTGCCGCGCCGATCAGTGCGAACCCCAGTCCCAGCGCGGGGAAGACGTAGCGGTTGCCGACCGCGGACCCGTTCCAGCCGTCGTAGGGGGCGAACACCGCCAGGTTCAACAGGATGACGGCCGCTGTCGTCAGCACCCACGCCCGGCCCCGCACCGGCGCGATCAACAGCACGCAGACCGCGACCGGCCACAGGGACCACAGCGGGGCCGTCGGCCACAGCCCGACCGCCGGCTCGAAGAGCAGGTTCCGCAGCCCCTCGGCGAACGGGATGGTGAACCGCGACGAGTGGTCGGCCAGCCCGATCGCCCCGTCGCGGACGAGGAGTTGCCGCTCGTAGCCCGTCACCCACGGGGCGCCGAACAGCCAGGTATTGAACGCCAGCCCCGGGGCCAACCCGAGCAACCCGCCGGCCGCGAAGCGCACGAGTGCCACCCACCGCCGGTCCCCGGCCGTCGCCCACACCAGTACCGGGATCGGCAGCACCATCGCCGCGACGTACACCTTGACGCTCACCGCCAGCCCGGCGAGCACCCCGGCGAGCGTCGGCCGATCCGCCCGCGCCGCCAGCAGTGACCCGACCAAGAGCGCGCACAGGAACAGGTCCGGCGAGAAGTTGGCCGAGTACCACAAGAGCGGCGTCGCCAGGAACCCGACGAGGACCGCCACCCGCGCGGCCGGCGTGTCCCCGGCGAGCTTCGCCAGGCCGATCAGGAACAGGTTCAGGGCGGCGAGGTTGAAGATCAGAAGCCCCGGGCGGCCGAACAGGGCGTAGAACGGCAGCGCCGCGGCCGAGAGGACCGGCGACTGCTTGATGGTGAGCCGGCCGTCCTTCGACAGCCCGAACTCGCCGCCGTGTTCGCCCTCCAACTCGGGCAGGACGTCGGCCAGGGTCGTCCGGCCGGGGAAGCACTGGTTGAGCAGGTCCAGGTCGCGGTCGCGCAGCAGCGAGTCGGCGGCGGCGGCGTAGACGCCGGAGTCGCCGAACAGGAAGCCGGGCACATCGCGCCCGAGTTCGGCGTCGCGGCGAAGGTCGGCGACGACCACCCACCCCTGGGCCGCCAGCGCGACGGCCAGGAACGCGGGCCAGCCGAGGAGGGTGCGGGACATCCCTGGGACCGCGGCCGTCCCGGCCGCTCTTGCTACACCGGTCGGGA
>DASSAT010000814.1:0-4662 GCA_035699305.1 Fimbriiglobus sp.
CGTACATGCGGGTGGCGTCGGCATACCTGGCCCTGGGCAAGTACCGGGAGTGCCAGGACGCGGTCGAGGCGGCGGCCCGCCTCCGCAAGGGGCTGGCGACCGAGTTCCCCAACGATGCCGACCACGCTCGCGGGTGGGCCGAGTCGGTCGGGTTCCTCGGCCGGCTGGCAGCCGTCTTCGGCGAATACGACACTGCTTACCGGCACTACTATTCCGCCGTCGGGCTGGCCCAGCTCGCCCTCAAGCTCGACCCCGCCGCTGACGAGACGAAGCTGGTCCTGGCCGAGTCGTACTCCGCGCTAGGCCAGTACTACGAGGGGACCGACCACGCCAAAGCGGTTGAGAACCACGCCCATGCCTTGCGGATCGGCGAGGAGCTGGCGGCCCGGCCGAACGCCCCGTACCGTCACCGGCTGACCCGGGCGACCGCCCTGGTCCACCTCGGGGTGTTGGACCTGACCCAGCGGCTGGAGAGCGGCTACACCCTCTTGGAGCAGGCCCGCCCGCTAGTCCGGGCGCTCGACCGGGAGGCCGCCCCGACCGCCCGCGCCCAGGAGCAGTTCGCGCTGACCCGGGCCGCCCTGTACCTGTACCGCGGCGACTACCTGGTCCGCGCCGGCAAGCGGGAGTCGGGGATCGACGCCGCCGACGCCGGCATGGACGGGCTTAACGCCGTCTTGGCCCGGCACCGCCGGTCGTTCCCGCTGCGGGCGCAGAAGCTCCGCTTCCTGCTCCTGTACGCCGACCTCCAGCAGCAGGCCGGCCGGGTCTGGCAGTCCCGCGAGACGTACAAGGAGTTCGCCAAGCTTCAGAAGGACCTGCTCGCCGAGTTCCCGCACATGACCTGGCTGGCCCGGATCGACCTGGTGAAGCAGTCGCACTACCTGGCGATCAAAGCCCGCGACGGCGACGGTACGGGGCTGGACCAGATTGCCAAGAAGCTGCTCGACGACGCCCACGCCCAGGCCCGATCCTCCGGCCAGAACGACGTGCGGACCACCTCCGTGATCAGGTACAACTGGGCGTGCGCCCACGCGCAGCTGGTGCGGACCGGCCCGGAGGAGGAGCGGGAGTGGCACGCCAACCGGGCGGTGACGATCCTGAACGAGCTGCTCGGCGAGGGCTACTTCTGGACGATGGGAATGGCGGCGCACTTCGCGGCGGACAGTGACTTCAACCCGCTCCGCGGCCGGCCCGAGTTCCAGCGGCTGCTGACCCAGGTCAAGGACGCGCCGGTCCGCACCACCAAGCTGTTCATCGAGCTGAAATGACCCCCCGGTCCGGGCGGCGCGGTTTCGACTGCCCCGCCCGGCGGTTGTAGGGTAAGCTATCTCACGGCGGCGTTATCCTTCCATCCGCACTCCTCCCGGCTGCCATGCCTGCACACCTCCTCTCGCTCACCGACGGGCCGAGCATCTTGATCGACAAGCCGGTCCTGCTGTTCGGCCGGCACCAGGAGTGCGACGTCCAACTCAACTCGCGCAAGGTGTCCCGCCGGCACTGCTGTGTCGCCCAGGTGAACGATTACCTGGTGGTCCGCGACCTGGGCAGCACCAACGGCGTGCGGATCAACGGCCGGCGCGTCACCGAGGGGAAGCTCTACCCCGGCGACGAGCTGACGATCGGTAACTTCCGCTACCAGGTGTGCGGGGACGTGATTGGCCGCCCGGTCGCCCTGGCGCGGCCCGTGAGCCGGGTGGAGAAGAGCTAAGAGGAACGAACCACAGAGTCACGGAGGACACAGAGGGAAGAGACACAGAGCAAGACAAGAAGGGTCAGTTTTGAAGACAGAAGAAACAGGCTTGCCCCTCTTTCTGTCTCGAACCCTCTCTTCACCTCTGTGTTTCTTCCCTCGGTGTCCTCTGTGACTCTGTGGTTAGTTCCCCGTCTTACTTTCGGATCACCACCTCAACCCCCGGCGCCGCGGCTGGTATCTCCGTCTGCCGTTCGGCGCCGTCCAACTTCCAGGTGAACGCCGCCGGCACCCTGGCGTTCACGTAGTGCCGCCGGGGGAGCGTCACAGATTCCCCTTCGACCGTTAGCGTCAGGTCGCGGTTGCTGTGGTTGAAGAACCCGACCTTCCGCTTCGCCCCCGGGCTGGCCGGCGGCGGGCCGTCCACCGGGTAGATGTCCACGCGGGCCGTGCCGGTCAGCGGGCTGGCCTTCGACGTGGAGGTGCCGCCCTCGACCGGCACCTGCGGGAGAGTCAGCGGCGGCATGTCGGGGTTCGACAGGCGCGGAACCAGCGGCGGGATCTTCACGTCCTCGGTCTTGGGTGTGTCGGCCGCCCCCGGCAGCGGGACCTGCGGCACCTGAAGCTTGGGGATGTCTGGCTTCGGGGTCGGCTTCGGCTCCGGCGGGGGGGCGGACTCCGGCTTGGCGAACTCGGTCGGCTTCACCGCACCGCCCGGGTCGGCGGCCGCGGTGCCGGGCGGCACGCCGGGCGCCACCGGGCGCGGGGCGGCGGGGGCCGGGTTGGGCTTGGTCGGCTCGGGCTTGGCGGGCGGCGGGGCCGCTGGCTCGACCTGCACGGTCGGGGCCGGCAAGACGCTGTAGTTCGGCGGGGCGACCGGGAAAATCGGCGGGCAAGGGGGAACGAATACAATTCGGGGTGGGCACGGTGGCGGGGGCCGCAGGCACCACCGGCGGCCGCCCAGGGCCGTCGCCCAGTCCGGGACCAGGGCCAATCCGAGCAACGCCAGGGGGATGTACTGACGTTTCATCCGGTCGAGTCCTTTCGTCGGGCCGGCGGGCGGGTCTGGAGTTTTGAAAGCCCGCGCGTCCGGCGGCGTCGCTACATTAAACCGGAATCCGGCGGCCGTTCAATTCCCACTTGCCGGAACGCTGGGAAAACCGGCACCGAGTCTGGGAGACGAAGGATGAGGCGGCTCGCGGCGGTCCTGCTCGTCAGTCTGGTCGGGGTGACTTCGGCCCAGGACGCGGCGACGGAACTGAAGACGCTGGAGGGCGCCTACCAGGTGAAGGCACTCGCCAGGGGCGGGGTGGACGCCCCGGCGGAGGTCAAGGACGCGATCAAGAGCGTGCAGATCAAGGGTGGCAAGCTGATCGTCACGATCGCGGACGAGGTCAACACGGCCAAGCTGACAGTGGACCCGGGCAAGAAGCCGGCCCACATCGACCTGCTCGCCGATGACGAGTCGGAGAAGGGTAAGACCTTCTCGGGCATCTACAATCTGGAGAAGGGCGAGTTGACCATCGTATATGTCGAGGGCAAGGAGCGGCCCAAGGACTTCGATGCCAAGGGGGAGGGGATCATGAGGCTGGTCCTCACGCGCAAGGAGAAGGACAAGTAGCGCCGAGCCGGCCCGGCCCCGGCCGTGGGTGGCCGGGGTGGGGCCGGATGCTTGTTTCGCCCGGAGGAGGCAGCGATGACGAGGATCGCACTGGGAGTGGTGGTGTTCGTGGGCGCGGCGGCCCTGTCGTCCGCCCGCGACGACCAGCCGCGGACGCTGGACGGCACCTACGCCGTCAAGTCCGCCGAGAAGGATGGCGAGGCGATGCCGGCGGAGGAGTTGAAGAAGATCGTCGAGGTGGTCATCAAGGACGACGTGTTCACCATGAAGAAGGAGGGGAGCGACGACCACAAGGCCAAGCTCAAGCTGGACGCGACGAAGAAGCCGGCCGAGGTAGACGTGACGCCGCAGGACGGGCCGGAGAAGGACAAGACGCTGCCGGGCATCTACAAGGTGGAGAAGGACGAGTTGACGTTCGTGGTCGCCCGGGAGGGGGACCGGCCCAAGGACTTCGACGCCAAAGGGAAGGGGATCATGAAGATCGTCCTCCAGAAGAAGGGCGCGGACAAGTGACCGCGGTTGGGCTTCCGACCGGCAAAGATGTGTACTAGGCTATCCGTGGCCCCGGGGGACTGACCCCCGGGGTCGTTTGTTCGAGGCGCGGCGGGGCGGCGATGGAAGACACCCTGCAACAGGTCTGGGCCATCCTGGTCCAGATCGTCACGAACCTGACCAACCCGGACGCCTGGATGGCGATCCTGGAGAGGCCCGAGGTCCAGTGGGCGGCGTTCATTGCCGTAACGCTGATCGTCTTCACCGAGACGGGGCTGCTGGTCGGGTTCTTCCTCCCCGGGGACTCATTGCTGGTCACGATGGGGATCGTCGCTTCCGGGGTCGGGTGGCCGGTCCACGTCCTGATCCCGATGCTTTGCTGCGCGGCGATCCTGGGGGACTCGTGCGGCTACCTGATCGGGTCGAAGGCCGGGCCGCGGCTGTTCCACAAGGAGAAGTCGTTCTTCTTCCGCAAGGACTACCTGCTGATGGCGCAGGAGTTCTACGAGCGGCACGGCGGCAAGACGATTGTCCTGGCCAAGTTCGTGCCGATCATCCGCACCTTCGCCCCGGTTGTGGCGGGGATCGGGCGGATGCCGTACCGCCGGTTCCTGCCGTTCGCCGCCGTTGGGGCTGTGAGCTGGATCGTGAGTATGGTCCTGCTCGGGTACACGCTGAACCTGTGGCTCGACCCGCTGCTGAAGCCGGTCTTCGGCCCCGACTTCCAGGTCGCCCGGCAGATCGACAAGGTGATCCTGGTGATCGTCCTGCTGTCGGTCCTGCCGATCGCGTACAAGGGCAGCAAGGGGTGGCTGGCGAAGCGCCGGGCGCGCCTCGGGATTGGTAACAAGACCAC
>DASSAT010000815.1:0-3155 GCA_035699305.1 Fimbriiglobus sp.
TCGGTGCCGCTGCGGTACAAGGGGCTGACCGTCCCTACGCGGCGGTTCGTGGCCGCGGCGCGGCGGCTCGGGTGTCCGGTGCACGTGTGGACCGTGAACCGCGCCGCCACCGCGCGGCGGCTGTGGGCGCGGGGGGTGGCGGGGATCGTGACGAACGTGCCGGGGGTGATCCGGGGGGCGCGGGACCGTTGAGGTCCGCCCGGGCAGCTAGTCCGCGCCAAGGACTTCGCCCCTGGAGTCGAGGGTCCTGAGGGTACAGCCGCCATCCGGGCGCACCGCGAACGAGATCAGGAAGCCACGGGAGGCGCGGGAAGCGCCGAAGCGGAACAGGTACCTGGTCAGCCCGGTCTCGCCGTCGAGCCAGCCGATCCGCTCCATCTGGACCGACGTGCCGATGCTCGCGTTGGTCAGCGCGAGCGCCAGATCCACCTTGGCCATCTTGTCCGCGCAGGGGCCGGTGTAGGGCGGGTCGATACGACTCGCCGGCCCATCCGCCTGCGCGTGGGCGGCCGCGGGCGAAAGGATGAATGCGAGAGTCACGAGCAGGGGGCGAACGGCCACGGAACCTCCTACCGGCGGGCGGCGGACCAGTTCCCCGAAAAGGTCTGGGCCCCGCTTCCGGTGACATTCAGACGCACGGTGGCGGTGCCGCTCATCGACGTGCCGCTGACGTTCCCGACCAGGTGCCAGTCCTGCGTGTCGAGATCGAAGGCGACGGCACCGTTCTCGTTTATGGTGCCGTTGGCGACGGCACCGTTTCCGACCGCGTCCGAGAACTGTCCGCCGGGGCCCGTGCACGTGAGGGTCCCGCCGCTGTACGTGCCGCTGAAGGTGCCCCCATTCTGGGTGAGGGTCATGGTCGTGCCGAGCGCGTTGCAACTGATGCCGCTGCCGGCGATGTTCGACTGCGAGAGCGAGTAGGTGCCGGCCACCTGCGGGAGACTGGGGCCGCTGCTGTCGCCGCCGCAGGCGGCCAGCATGAACGCGAGGAACACAAGGATTCGCTTCATGGGTGCCTCCTGGTTCGAGTGACATGGGGGACCGCCCCGGTCGGCTGGAGCCGAAGCCGCGTCGGTCGGACCGAAGATGGGAAGCGGGTGTGACAGGCCGGGCCGCTGCGCACCCCCCCCGCGGGTGGGCACCACGGAAAGAAGGCCCGGCACCAGCCGGGCCTTCGATCCATGCGGGGACGTCGCAACGATCACTTCGCGTGGATCACGATGCTGCCGTCACCGATGACCTGGGACGCGGTCGCGTCGTCGCCTCCACCGGCCTGGTTGTCATACAGAACCACGCTGGTCCCCTTGTCCCAGATCTTGATGCGGAACTTGTCACCCACATTGCCGCCGTCCACGACCGAGAGCAGGAAGCCGTAATTGCCTCCCCCATTGACGGTGCCCGAGCCCTTGTACGAGGCCCTGCTGTTCCCCTGCACCACGAGCCACTCGTAAATGGTGCTCTTGAAGTTCAGACCGGCCGCATGGAATTGAAACTCGGTGTTGCCGGTCGGCACCGTCGCACCCTTCTGGTACTTCGAGACGAACCCGAAGGTGGCCTTTCCGGTGATGTCGGGGTCGGACACGTTGTCCGGCGTGTAGGCGCCCGCCGGCGAGTTGATCCAGCCGCCGCCAGTGACGAAGCCGGCGGACGGGTCGAAGATCACGACGTACTGGAAGATCACCTCGTTCGAGTATCCGACGTCGTCCTGCACCTTCATCTTCAGCGTGTACACGCCCGGCAACGTGTAGGTGTGGCTCCCGCCGGCAGAAGACGAGCCCGACGCCACGGCGTAGCTCGCCACGGTGCCGTCACCCCAGTCGATGTATGTGGTGTGCGGGTCGGCCGTGCCCGGATCCGAGAACGAGGCCGACGCGGACACGAGCGTCCCGACCTGCATCGGATCGTTCGGCGCGGTGATCGAGCCGAGCGTCGGGAGCACGTTGTTGACCGTGACGGTAAAGCTCTGCGTCGGGCTCGTGTCCTGGCCGCCGTCCGCGGTGCCTCCGTTGTCCTTGAGCCTGACCGTGATGGTCGAGGTGCCGTTCGGTCCGAGCGACGGCGTGTAGGTGAGCGTGCCGTTCGCCGCGATCGCGGGTGCCACCGAGAAGATGCCCGGATTGGTGTTGCCCGTGACCTGGAAGGTCAACGTCTGCCCGCTCTCGTCGGCCGGGCCCGCGCTGATGCCCGTCGCCCAGCTCGTGACCGTCTGGATGCCGGCACCCTCGTCGGCGGACTGATCGGAGCCCTCCGTGAAGCCCGGAGCATCATTCACCGCCGTGACGGTGATCTTGAAAGTCTGCGGGTCGCTCGTGTCGTCGCCGGCATTGGCCGTACCGCCGTTGTCCTTGAGTACGAGAGTGATCGTGGCCGAGCCGTTCGCGTTCGGTGCCGGGGTGTAGCTGAGCCCTCCGATGGCCGACACCGCTGGCCCCGCCGAGAACAGGCTGGGATTGGTGTTCCCGGTCACCTGGAACGACAACGCCTGGCCGCTTTCGTTCGTGGGACCGGCGCTCAGGGCCGTCGCCCAGCCGGCCACGCTCTGCACGCCCGCGTCCTCGAGCACGGTCTGGTCCGCGCCCTTGGTGAAGCTCGGCGGGTCGTTGACCGGGTTGACGGTAATCGTGACCGTCGCGGGCCCACCCGAGCTTAGCAGTCCGTCGTTCGCCCTGTACGTGAAGGTGACGCTCCCGAAGAAGTCGGCGGCCGGAGTGAAGCTGAACGAGCCATCGTCGGCGAGACTGAATGCGGCGGTCTTCGCCGCATCCGGCCCGCTTACGAGAACCGCCGTTAGTGCATTCCCGTCGGGGTCGGTGTCGTTGCCCAGAACGCCATCGGTCGCGTTCACGGAAAGAGCGGCGTCTTCGTTCGTCGAATAGGCGTCATCGACCGCAACCGGCGGACTGTTCGAGTTCACCACCGTGGTCGCATCGGCGTCGCAGTTGTTGTGACTGCCGTCGCAGGTTACCAGACTCGGCGGCGTCTCGCCCCCGCCGCTCACCCGGGCGCGGTTGGTGATGGACGATGCCGTGCCCGAGCCGACGTCCACGGTCAGGGTGACGGCGACCGGGGGCGCGCCGCTCGCGATGGCGTTCGCCAACGGACGCACGCACGTCACCACCTGACCGGAGGCGGTGCAGGCGTTCCATCCGGTGCCG
>DASSAT010000816.1:0-2385 GCA_035699305.1 Fimbriiglobus sp.
TGCTGCACGTGCGAGGCATCGAGCATACACTGAGGGGGACGCATGGCTGACTCCGTCCAGGAATGGTGTCGTAACCTCTTCCTAGGAGCAGCCATGCGTCACTTGCAAGCCAAAGCGCAAACTCGGAACTACTGACCCTACTTGATGTCGGTGCGGAACTTGCCGCCGTACTCGTAGCCGGTGGCCAACTCCCGAGACCGCACCAGTCGGGTCAGCACGCACCACCCGTCGGCCCCGGGCACGCCGACCCCGACGTAGGCGTGGGTCGTCACCACCGACGCCTCGGTCAGCAGCCGAATGCCCTCCCGCGACACGTCCCGGCACCGGCCGGGCACCGCCGGGTAGATCGCCCCGTCGCCGGTCACGGGAATGAGGACGGCCGGGAAGTCCACCGGTAGCCGGGGGTGCTTGCGGCGGTCGGTGACGTTCTGAAGGTGCTGGCGGACCTCGTCGAGGCGGCGCGGCAGGTCTTCGGCCGCCGCCCGGGCGAACTTCACGTCCGGGTTGCCGAACAGCCGGCCGGTCACTTCCGCCTCCCCAAGCCCCTCCCCCGACGGGATGTGGACGACCAGTTCGATCCCCGACTTCTTGCGGCCGCCGCCGAAGAACCCGCTGGGCGGGGCGTACGCCCGGACGGCCACGGTGGTCTCGTCGAGCTCGATCATCTCCTGCGCCCACCGCTCGGCCGCCACCCGCAGCTTCAGCCGGACCACCCCGATCATCGGCCGCAGCGGCACCCGGACAACCCACGACCCGTCCGGTCGGCGGGCCACCCCCGTCTCGCCGCCGGCCGACCGCAGCAGCGCCTCGATCACCGCCGACGCGGACGGCGTGTCCGGCAGCTTGCCCGCCGCGCCCGGCGTCTGTCCGTTCAGCTCGACGGCGGCCATCACCGACCAGAACTTGCTCAGCTGCCCGACCGGCTCGACGTCCGGCACGTTGTCGTCGAGCAGTTCGGACCGCATGACCGACGAGCGCGGCTTCCGGGTCGGCGTGACCCACTCGACGGCCCCGTCGTCCGTGTCCTCGCCCGGGGCGCGGCGCGGGGGCGGGTCGGGGTTGCGGGCGGGGGGACGAGGCGGGCCGGCCGGCCGGCCGGGGACGGTCAGCGCCGGCCGCCCGGGGGCGGGCTGCGGCGGTCGGGCCGGCGCCGGCATGGTGGTGGTACCCGCCGTGGTCGGGTGGTCCGGGGACGCGGCGACGGTACCGCTGAGCCGCGACGGCGCCCGGCGGATCGGCCCGCTGGCGGACACCTGGCCGGACTTCCGCCCGCCGATCAGCGCGGCGATCAGCTCCAGACACGACTGGAACCGCCCGCCCGGGTCCTTCGCCAACGCCCGCCCGACCGGCCCGCGGTCGCCCTCCGGCAGGGCCGCCAGGTCCGGCGGGACGGTGGCATGGGCCAGGAGCATCTGGGGGGCCGACTTCGCCTTGAACGGGAACACCCCGGTCAGCATCTCCTGGTAGACCAGGGCGAGGCTGTACTGGTCGGACCGGTAGTCCACGTTGCCGTTGGCCACCTCCGGGGCGGCGTACCGCGGCGTCAGCCCCCGGGTGGTGTTCCGGCCGGCCGACGCGTCCCCCTTCTCCAGCCGGGCCACCAGCCCGTAGTCCCCGACCTTGGCGTGGTTGGAGATGATGAACAGGTTGGCCGGCTTGACGTCCAGGTGCTGCAACTTGTGCTCAGCGGCGATCACGTCCAGCGCCTCGGCCGCCTCCGCCAGGTAGCAGAGCAGCTCCTCGCGGGGGATGCCCGGCAGCCCCTCGGTCCGGCACTCATCAAACCGGTCGAGCAGCTGCCGGTCGGCCAACTCCATGACCATGACCAACTCGCCGCGAACCAGCTCGACCCGCTCCAGGGTCAACAGGTACGGGTGGCGGATCATCTTGATCTGCTGGAACGCCTCGAACTCCTGGCGCAGCGAGGCGTCGTCGAGGCGGGCGTCGCCGTTGTCGCCAGCGACGAACTTGACGGCCTTGGGCAGCTCGCCCGGCGCCATGCACTTCCAGACCTCGCCGAACCCGCCGCGGCCGAGCGGCTCGATCAGGCGGTACCCCGGCAGCGCTTCTTCCCCAGCGGTCTTGGAGTAAGGCGGTTCGTGGGTGGCGGCGGGGCTCACGGTGGGCTGTACCGGGAGAGAATGGACGCACAACGGGGGCGCGCGGTCCCACCCGAAACCTAGTTCATGTCCGGCCCGATGCCGGTAGGAATCTCGGGCTTGACGAGGATTACGCTGGGGATCGAAACGCGCATCTGAATCCGCCTTATCCCGGCCGCAGTTTTCAGGCGAGGATGAGCGGTGTTGCCGGCGGACATCACCCCGTGCTGGTGGTGAGGTGGTGGGGTGGTGGGGTGGTGAAAAGAAACTGTCTTCCACCACCCCA
>DASSAT010000817.1:0-3595 GCA_035699305.1 Fimbriiglobus sp.
CTACGGTCCGACGACCTGGTCGGTGAGGGGCACGTCGTCCTCATCAACGCGGTCGAGCGGTTCAACCCGTGGCTCGGGGTCCGGTTCAGCACCTACGCCTTCACTTGCCTGGTGCGGGCGCTGGTCCGGCTGACCCGCAAGCGGATCGGGATCGAGAAGCGTTTCCAGAGCCAGGGGACGCTCGCCAGCGAGTTGTTGCCGCCGGCCGCGATCAAGACGGACCGGGAGTCGAGCCTGCCGGTGGACCTGGACCCCTTCTTCCACGCCGGCCACCCGTTGCTGTCGGACCGCGAGAAGACGGTCCTGCGGCTACGGTTCGGGCTGGGCGACCAGGCCGAGTCGATGAAGCTGGAGTTGATCGGCCAACATCTGGGGCTGTCGAAGGAGCGCATCCGTCAGGTGCAGGTGTCGGCCCTGGCGAAGCTCCGCGAGGCGGTGGCGGTGAACCGCCCGCAGGTCCCGGCTCACTGAGAAGGAACGCAAAAGGCAAAAGGCAAAACGCAAAAAGGAAGACCTGTGTTGTCTTCCTTTTGCGTTTTGCCTTTTGCGTTATTAGCTCTGCTGCCGGGTCATGTCGTACGTCTCGCGGTAGCCTCGGTGGCTACTGATTAGCATCCACAGCCCGAGCGCGGCGGCGACCACGGCCGGGATCAGTGCGAACCAGTAGCCGCCGTGAGTGCTCCCGGCGGCGGTGCCCACCTGCTCGACGGTGTTGTTGAAGTCGATCAGGTTGTACGCCACCGTGAACATGGCGATGATCACCCCGAGTACGATCAGTGCCCATCCAGTCACTTTCATCGGTGCGTCTCCGTGCGTGTGAGGGGGAAGGTCAGACGAACACGGCACCGGGGGGCATCCCCGGTGCCGTGTGGTGGTCGCGGACCGGAGCCGGTTACGCCCGAGTGACGCGGCCCAGCAGCAGCCCCAGTCCGAACCCGATCAGCAGCGCCGGGACCGGGTGGCGGCGGATCATCACCGTAACTTCCTTACCGAAGTCGCCGAGCTTGTCGCCGGCGACATCATAGGCGTCCTCGGCCCAGTGCTGAACCTGGTCGGCCGCCCGGCTGGCCGTGTTGCTGGCGTCTCCGGCCCACTCGCGTACCTTGTCCCGGGCCTGGCCAGCGTACTCGCCGGCCCGGTCCGCCGCCGCGTGGGCGCCCTGGCGGGCCGACTCGATCATCCCGCCGGCCTGGTCCTTCGCGCCCTGGGCGGTGTTGGCGGCCCGATCCACCCCCGTCTTCGCCTGATCGGCGGCGGAATCGATCGTGCCCTTCGCTTTGTCACGCATCTCGGCCATGACTGCCTCCTCGACGTGCCGTGTGGAACGTGATCTCGGCCCGGGTTCGGGCAACGTATCGTCACGCGGGAAACAACTACGCAGACGACGTGCCAACCGCCCGCTTCCCGCCGGATTGCCCGACCGGTTCGCCGTCGGCCGGCTTCTGCTGCGCCCGCAGGGCCGACCGCCAGCCCCGCAGGTGCTGGATCATGTCCGCCAGGGAAGTGGCGACGTACACCGCCCCGACCTCCGCGAGTTGCGCCCGGTTGTCCTCGGCCTGCTCGACCGCCCCCCACCGGCCGACCGCCACCCGGGCCTCGGGGAACTGCTGGGTGATCCGCTTGCACAGGTAGCGGGTGTGCGCCAGCCCGCCCGGCGGCAGCGATCCGATGACGATCACCGCCGGGCGGGACTCGCCGGCCGCTGCCACTACCTCGGAAGTCAGCCGCTCAATCGGCGAGACCTCGACTTCCCATTTGGCCGGGTCGAGAAGACCCTGGAGCATGTCCAGGGCGACTTCGTCCGCCTCGTCCCGGCCGGGCACGCACAGCACCCGCACCTTCAGCGCCCCCGGCTCGTCGTCGCCCGAGCCGCCCTCCGGGATCAGCCGGTGTTCGATGATGTCGTCGGTGATCTCGTGCATCGACCCCAGAATGGCGTGCCGCTCCTCGCGGGACACCTCGCCCAGGTCGCCGTCCCGCTTGACGTAGGTCAGGGCCGGGATCAGTACTGTGTCGAACACCTGCTCGGCCGAGGTGTGCTTGAGCGCCTCGCGGGCGATGTCGGTGGCCTCGTCCTGGTCGTGCGCGGTCAGCCGCTGGTACAGCCGCACGTCCGGCGACAGGGCCGGCTCATCGCCCAGCAGCACCTCGAAGAACTCGAACCGCGGGACGTACTTGCCCAACACCAAGAGGCACACCGTCAGCGGGCCGGACAGGATCAGCCCGATCGGCCCCCACAGGAACGCCCAGAACGCCGCCGCCACCAGCTGCGCCACCTCGGAGAGCCCCATGCTAGTGCCGTAGAGCCACGGCTCGAACACGTTGTTACACGTGATCTCCAGCCCGGCGTACACGGCGACGACGGTGATCGGCTGCCACCACCCATCGGACAGGGCCAGCGTGAAGACCAGCGGCGGGATCAGGCCCAGGTAGGTGCCGACGTACGGGATATACCGCATCACCGACGCCAGGAACCCCCACAGTAGGGCGTACCGCACGCCGATCGCCAGCAAGACGACCGTGATGATGACCCCGAACGTGCTGTTGATCACCAGCTGCATGAACAGGTAGCGGCTGATCCGCCGGGAGGCGTCGTCGGTCGCCTTGGTGGTGGTCGTCACCCGGGTGTCGCCGGTCAGCCGGATGATCCGGTTGCGCAGGTCCTCCTTCTTGAGCAGCATGAACACCGACAGGATGAACGCGAACGCGAACTGTCCGACCAGCTCCAGCACCGGGCTGGCGTAGGTGCCGAGGTTGCCCAGCCAGGACGGCGACGGGCTGTCCTCCGGGGTCAGCGGCACGGCCGGGAGTCTCGGCGTCGCGGTGGCGATCACCCCGCCGGTGGCGGCGGCCCCGCCGACCGCCCCGGCCGCCGTGGTGGACGGCACCGCCACCTCCGGCGCGAGCACCCGCGGGGCCGCGCCCGGCTTCGGCGCGGTCGGCGACTGGGTGATCGCGGCGCTGATCTCGTCGAGCATCCGGCCCCATCGGCTCTCGCCGTCACCCATCACCCACTCCCGGACCGTCTCCACCTTCCGCTTGATGTTCTCGGTGTAGTTGGGGAGGGAGTCGGCCAGCTCCACCATCTGCGAGACGACAAGCCAGCCGACGAGCAGGAAGATCGCCACGCCCCCCGCGACCGTCGTCAGGACAGCCGGCAGCCGGCCCAACCCCCGCCGGTGGAGCCAGTGGACGACCGGGCTCATGACAAAGGCGAGGAAGATTGCCAGCGCGACTGGGATGAAGATCGACCGCGCCCAGTAGAGCGCGATCACGACCACCACGAAGACCGCCAGCCCGGCGAGGGTGGTCAGCGCCCGCTGCCATTCGAGCTTGGCTGGGACGGGACTCATGGGCCGATACCTCCGGCTGCTGGTCTTGTAGGGTCAGTAGTTCCGAATAGGCCGTTACTGTGTGTCTGCTCGTAACCGGTTATTGTTTCAGAGGTTCGGTCATGCCGGCGTGGAGGTGGCCACGGCCCGACGGAGCACACCTGTTGTTGTTTAGTAGCGTCCTCGGGGTCCATCCGAGCGGATCATGAAAAACGCCCTGGGAATCGAGGGTCAACACGGCAAGAGGGGGTTCGACGCGACAA
>DASSAT010000818.1:0-4789 GCA_035699305.1 Fimbriiglobus sp.
CCCGACCTACAAGTAAGACTGAGGGTTCGCGGTCGTGGACTGACCCGGAGGGACGGCCATGCGACCCAGGACGGCCGACCGCGTCACCCGTTCACTGAAGGCTGAGTTGCCGTTCGAGACGGGAGACCGGCTCGACCAGCAGACATTCCACCAGCTTTACAAGCAGACTCCGGAATGGATCAAGGCCGAGTTGATCGGGGGGATCGTCTACGTGGCCTCGCCCACCTCGTTCCGGCACGGCCGGCCGCACGCCCGCATGGTGTATTGGCTCGGCACCTACGGCGGCGAACTTCCCGGTGTGGAGGTGTTCGACAACACGACGAACATCCTCGCGGACGAGAGCGAGCCGCAACCGGACGCGGGGATGTTCTTCCTGCCTGAGTACGGCGGGAAGATGACCGAGGACGAGGAAGGTATCCTCAACGGCCCAGCCGACCTGGTCGTCGAGGTCGCGAACACTTCGGTCGCCCTCGACATGCATGCCAAGAAGCGGGACTACGAGGCGGCCGGGGTCCGGGAGTACCTGGTGGTCCGGGTGAAGCAAGAGGACGCCGTCTGGTTCGCCCGGGGCCGGAAGGGGTTCACAGAACTCAAACCGGAGCCGGACGGCGTCCTCCGGTCCCGCGTGTTCCCGGGCCTCTGGCTCGACCCATCCGCCGTGTTCGACAAAACGACCCGCCGGCTGATGGCGGTTCTTCGGCAGGGTCTCGCCAGCCCGGAGCACGCCGCGTTCGTCGCCAAACTCGAATCACGGGCCAAGAAGCGCAAGCCGAAGTAAGGAGCCACGATGACGCCGTTCGGGATGAGCCGCCGCGAGATGCTGACCCGGTGCGGGGTCGGCATGGGCCTCGTCGGCCTGACGCAACTCATGGGCGACGCCGGCCTCTTGACCGCCGCGGCGAAGGGGGCCGTCGATCCGGCCCACCCGCTCGCCCCGCGGATGCCGCACTTCCCGGCCAAGGCCAAGCGCGTTATCCACCTGTTCGCCAACGGCGGCCCGTCCCAGGTGGACACCTTCGACCCCAAGCCGATGCTCGCGAGGTACGCCGGCAAGCCGTTGCCGACGACCAACCTCAAGACCGAGCGCCGCACCGGGGCCGCGTTCCCGTCGCCGTTCAAGTTTAAGAAGCACGGCGACTCCGGCATCGAGGTCAGCGAGATCTTCGAGCACACCGCCAAGCACATCGACGACATCTGCGTGATCCGGTCGATGCACGCCGACGTGCCCAACCACGAGCCGTCGTTTTTGCTGATGAACACCGGCGAGAGCCGGACGGTGCGGCCGAGCTTCGGGTCGTGGGTGACTTACGGCCTCGGGACCGAGAACCAGAACCTGCCGGGGTTCGTCTGCCTGTGCCCCGGCGGGATGCCGCTGATGGAGTCGCAGAACTGGCAGTCGGCGTTCCTGCCCGGCGTCTTCCAGGGCACCTACGTCGATAGCTCGAAGACCGACATCGAGCAACTGATCGAGAACGTCCGCAACAAGACCACTACTCCGGCCGTCCAGCGGAAGCAGATCGACCTCCTTCAGAAGCTGAACCAGGCCCACCTCCAAACCCGGCCCGGCGACCCGCTCCTGGAGGCGCGCATCCAGTCGTTCGAGCTGGCCTACCGGATGCAGTCCGAGGCGACCGACGCCTTCGACGTGACGCGGGAGCCGAAGCACGTCCTCGACGCCTACGGCCCCGGCGTGCAGGCCCGCTCCGTCCTGATCGCCCGCCGGCTGATCGAACGCGGAGTGCGGTTCGTCCAGGTGTCGCACGCCCCGGTGCAGCCGTGGGACAGCCACGACGACCTGGCCGACAACCACCGCCGGCTGGCCCGCCAGGTGGACAAGGCCATCGCCGCGCTGATCGCCGACCTCAAGCGGCTCGGTCTCTTCGAGGAGACGCTGATCCTCTGGGGCGGCGAGTTCGGGCGGACGCCGGTGGTGGAGTTGCCGACGCCCGGCTCGAACGCCGGCAAGGTCAACGGCCGCGATCACAACCACTGGGGCTTCTCCGTGTGGCTGGCCGGCGGCGGGGTCAAGGGCGGCACCGTCGTCGGCGCGACCGACGAGTTCGGCTTCAAGGCAGTGGAGGACCCGGCCCACGTCCACGACCTGCACGCAACGATGCTGCACCTGCTCGGCTTCGACCACGAGAAGTTCACCTATCGCTATGCCGGCCGCGACTTCCGCCTCACCGATGTTCATGGCAAGGTGGTGAAGGACGTGCTAGCCTGACCGGCGCCATGACCCCTCCATCTTCCGACCCCCAAGCCCTGAGCGAACACGCCCTGGCGATCTGGTCCGCAGGTGTGGACGCGGTCCAGCCCGAACCGCTGGTGGCCGCCGCGGTGCGTGCGTTCCCGGGTGAGTGGCGGAAGGCGATCGAGGCGACCCCGCGGGTGCTGGTCGTAGGCGGCGGCAAGGCCGGCGCGCCGATGGCCGCGGGACTGGAAGCGTCCCTGGCCGCGCAAATCGACTGCATCGAAGGGCTGGTCAACGTCCCCGAAGGCTCATCCCGCCCGCTGACGCGAATTCGACTCCACGCCGCACGACCCGTCGGCAGCAACCACCCCGCCGAGGCGGGGGTAGCAGGGGCCGGGGAGATGTTGCGGCTTCTGGAGTCGGCCGGGCCGAACGACGTGGCGGTCTGCCTACTCTCCGGCGGCGGGTCGGCGCTGCTGCCATGCCCGACCGACGGGGTGACGCTCGCCGACAAGCAGACGGTGACGAGGCTGCTCCACGCCAGCGGAGCGACCATCGCCGAGATGAACGCCGTCCGTAAGCACCTCTCCCGTGTGAAGGGCGGTCGGCTCGCGGCGGCGTTTCGCGGCAAGTTATTGGTTTCGCTCATCATCTCCGACGTGGTCGGCGACCCACTCGACGTGATCGCCTCCGGCCCGACCGTCCCGGACCCGTCCACGTTTACCGACGCGCTCGCGGTGCTGGACCGTTACAGGATCATCGGTCAAGTCCCGGCGCCCGTAGTCGAGCGGCTTCGCGCGGGCGCCGCCGGCTCGATCCCCGAGACGCCGAAGCAACTCCCTCCGAACGTCCACAACCTTGTGATCGGTAGCAACGCCGTCGCGCTGGCGGCGGCCCGGACCGTCGCGGAACAACTCCGCTACACCGTCCTCGACCTCGGGCCGTTCGTCGAAGGCGAGGCCCGGGATGTCGCGGCGGCGGTCGTGGGCGTCGTCCGCAACATCCGGGAGCGTGGGGAGCCGATCCCGGCGCCGGCCTGCATCCTGATCGGCGGCGAAACGACCGTCGCGCTGGGCGACGGGTCGGGGAAGGGGGGCCGCAACCAAGAGTTCGTCCTGGCCGCGGCCGCGAAGCTCAGCGTCGAGCGGATGACGGGCGTCTGCGTCCTCAGCGGCGGCACCGACGGCGAGGATGGCCCGACCGACGCGGCCGGAGCCGTCGCCACGGTCGAGACGATGCGCCGCACCGCCGAGTTGGGGCTGGACCCGCGGACGTTCCTCGACCGCCACGACAGTTACCACTTCTTCGAGCCAGTTGACGGGCTGATCCGCACCGGACTGACCGACACCAACGTCATGGACGTGCGGGTGATCCTCGTGGTTTGACCCTGGGACCGCGGCCGTCTCGGCCGCTCTTGCTTCATCGGTAGGTGTGCTGGGCCGCTGTCAGAAAGTCCCCGACGCGCAGAGCAAGAGCGGCCGGGACGGCCGCGGTCCCAGGTTACTTCCCCGCTACCTTACCCAGCAGCCTTAGCACCACCGGCGTGATCTTGTCCGACGCACCCACCTCCAGGTAGCTCGACCGCGCCCGCCACGTCTCGTAGCCGCCGAGCTTGTGCTGCGCCGGCGTCGGCAGGTAGCCGTTGTACCCGTTCGCCAGCTCGATCGTGAACGTCGGCTTGAGCGGACTCCCCTTCTTGATCGCCAGCCCGATCTCGGTGAACACTTCGCACGGGACGGCCGCGATGCCCAGCTCGCCGACCCGCATCGCCTGGAGCCGCAGCTTCACTGTGTCCGGATACTTGGCGATCAGCATCGACTCGCGGGCGTAGACCTCCTCCAAGCCCTTCAGTGCCCGGTCCTGTGCCCTGGCCAGGATTTCCCTCGCCCGCTTCAGCTCGATTTCGTCGGGTTTGCGGACCCTTAGCGCCAGCTCCTCCGTGGCCACGGCCAGCGTCAGGTCGTGGCGGTGCTTGACGGAATCGTAGGCTTTCTTCGCGGCCCGCGCGACCGTCTCCGCGACGGCCCGGCAGCGGTCGCCCGGATTGCCGCGCAGCGGGGCGGCCTTGCTGTAATCGACGTTGTTCACGTCTCCGCTGGTGCCGTTGGACATGATGCCGACGAACCCCTCGCCCGCCCCGATCAGCCCGCCGATACGGTCGGCGAAGACGCCGTAGTAGTCGGCCGACAGCGGCGGCAGGTCGCCGACGTAGTGCAGCGAGTAGTTCGCCAGGAGCGCCAGCGGCTTGCCGTCGGCGGTCCGCACCGACAGCACCGACACTTCCGGGTCGATCGGCCCGGCGGGTTCCAGCAGGCCCGGGTTCTTGTAGCCGGGGTTCATCCTCACCCGGTCGGTGGTGCGGCCGAACGGGTTGGGGCTTATCACCCCTTCCTTCATCCTCCACCGCCGGTTGTGCAACGCCGACGGCTCCTTCACGACGCCCCACCCGGCCTCCGCGGGAACGAGCCTGGAATGCGCTTTTTCGATCCCCTCGGCGATCTTCGCGGTCAGGAACTTGACGTACCCCGCGTCCGGGTCGCTCTGGAAGACGCCGGTCGAGGTCGGCGCCGTGTGCGTGTGCGTTGCCGAGACGAGCAT
>DASSAT010000819.1:0-4057 GCA_035699305.1 Fimbriiglobus sp.
CCAGCCGCTGCCGCACGGTGAGCTTGTGCGCGTCGCAGTACGCGGTGATCGGCACGCCCGCGACCAGTTCCATGACGAAGAACGGCCGGCCGTCGGCCGTGGCCCCGCCGTCGAGCACCGTGGCGATGTTCGGGTGGTCCATCAGCGCCAGCGCCTGCCGCTCGGCCTCGAACCGGCACACCACCGCCCGCGAGTCCATGCCCGACTTGATGAGCTTCAGCGCGACCGTCCGCCGCACCGGCTCCTGCTGTTCGGCCCGCCAGACCGTCCCCATCCCGCCCGCGCCGATCACCTCCGCCAGCACGTACCGCCCGGCCACCACGGTGCCGGCCGCCGGGTCCGGGTGGAGATGCAGCGTGGCGGCGGCGGGGTCGGCCGGCGCGAGGGTCGCCACCACTTGCTCGGCCGGCGGCTCCAGGAACCGGCCGACCTGGTCGTGCGCCCGCAGCAGGACTTCGACCTCGGCCCGCCGGGCCGGGTCCTGGCCGCACTCCCGGTCCAGCAGTTCAGCCCGCGCCGGCCCCGACGGGCAGTCGAGGGCGGCGGCGAAGAGGGTCAGCAGGTGGCGGTCGATGTCGTTCATGGCCGCTCCAGGCGGGTGCCCGCCTACAGTGCCCCGTCCGGGGCGGAAGTGCGCAACGAATTTCGGCGATCCCGAGCGGATCAGTCGGCCCCGAGGGCGTTGAACAGCCAGGCCCGGGCGAACTCCCACCGGTGGTCCGCCGTCCGGCGGGACACCCCGAGAGCGGCGGCCGCCTCCCCCAGGGTCAGGCCGGCGAAGAACCGGAGCTTCACCAACTCGGCGCACTCCGGGTACGCGGCGGCCAGCCGGCCGAGGGCGTCGTCCAGGTCGAGCAGGTCGTCGGCCGACGCCGCGGCCGGGTCGGATAGCCCGTCGAGTTCCACCCGCCGCCGCCCGCCGCCGCGCTTGAGTCGGCCCTTATCGCGGGCGCGGTTGACGAGGATGCGGCGCATCGCCTCAGCGGCGGCGGCGAAGAAGTGCCCGCGACCGTTCCAGCCCGTCGGCGGCGCGCCCCCCACCAGGCGGAGGTAGGCTTCGTGGACCAGGGCGGTGGCGGTGAAGGTCTGGCCCGCCTTCTCGTCGGCCAGGCGCTGGGCGGCCAGCTTCCGCAACTCGTCGTAGACGAGCGGGAGCAACTCGCCCGCGGCTGCGGGGTCGCCCGCCTCGATGGCGGCCAGGACCTGCGTGACGTCGGCCATGCCGCCGAGCATACCCCGGCCGTGGGGCAGCCGCGACCGATTTCTCGCCCTTCGGGAGGGGTGGTTCGGTGCGACCTGCCGACGCAACGGGCCGCAATATGACATGACCCCCCGGATGGGGTTATTGCGACCCGCGGAGTGTATCCCAGACACGAACGGTGAAATCGCACGATCCCGAGGCCAGGTCTCTGCCGCATGGCCAAGTCGCGCGTCCCGCGCCGCCTCAAAGAGCAGTTCGGCGAACTGATCCAGTCAATTCCCTTCGGCGCGGTGGTGGCACCGCAGGCGCCTCGGTGGGCTACTCCGGCACTACCACCGCGACGCGGCCTGACTCGATCTCACTCCTCGTGACCCCGGGCTGAAACCGCACGGCGGCGACCCGAAGCACCCCCCGCGTTACCTAACGATCTCTCCGTCCACGTCGATCCCCCACAGGTCATCGAGCCCGTTGCCGTCGGTCAGTTTCTCCCACAGCATCGGTATGCGCCGCGGCACCCAGCCGATCAACTGCGCGTCCCCCGTCGAGTCAACCCCGATGCCCAGCGGCTCCGGAGTGGTGTCCTCCGCCGAGGGCCGCCCCTCGGTCGGCCGACCACCCGCCGCCGGCGCCGCACCGACCGCCTCGTCCGTCGTGCCGGCGCCCAGAACCGGGGCGATGCCGGCCCCGACCTCGCGCCGAACCGGCTGGGTGAGCGGAATGCCCTCCCCGTCGTCACGGGCCGGGCTGGCCGTCACCGGCGTCGGCCGGCTCGCCCGCCGGACCGCGGTCATGCCGTCGGCTACGGCCCGCGCCACAGGCGCCGCGGCGTCGGTCACGCCCGGCCCGGCGGCGGCCCGCAGGTCCGCGGCCACGCCGACGCGGGTGCCGGGCGCCAGCGATTCGCCCATCACCCCCTCGCCCTCGTGCTCGTGGCCGAGGACGTGGCCGATCTCGTGCAGCAACACGCTTAGCAAGTCGATCCGACCCGCTTCCCCCTGGTCGCCGGGGGTGCGGAACTCTGCGTCGTCGGCCGGCGTCGCGTCCACGAACCACTCGTGCCCGGCCGCGTCCAGGTCCAGGTAGATGGTTGTGCCGTGAGTCTGGCCGAGCACCAAACCCGGCAGGTCGGCGATCACCACCCGCAACTCGCCCGAGAGGCCCGTCGCATCCCACCGCCGTAGGGCCTCCTCCAGGATCGGGGCCAAGACGGTCTCGCCAAGTGTAGCCACCGGCCCGGGCGCCGGGGCGTCGGCGAGCACGTTGTCCGGCCCGAGGAACGCCTTGTCGTCGGTCTTGACCGACACCACGTCGAACGAAGTCGCCCCGGACCGGCCGATCAGCCCGAACCTGCCGTCCACCACCACCGCGTTGAACGCGTGGCTCAGCACCGGCTGGCCGTTGAACGTCACGCTGACCATGGTCCCCTTCAGGATCACGCCGAGGTCGTAGTCCACCCCCGGGGCGACCGTCGGGGCGAACCAGCGGTCCACCACCCAGCCCCGCCGGGCGGTGTGGTGGCCAATGACCACCCGGCCCGCCTGGGCGTCGAAGGCGGCGAACTTGAACTCGTCCGGCCCGTACCGGTCGAAGACAATCCCGCCCAGGCCCGTGGCCGAGAACTTGGCCGCCAGCTCCAGGTACGAGTTGGTGTTCAGCCCGCCCGCCAGCCCCAGGTCGATGACGCTGACCGCCAGGTCCGCCCCCGCCAGCGGAGTGCCGACGTAGCGGCCGTTGCTATCGGGCTTCTGGACCTGCCAGGTGCCGGTCTTCGGGCCGGTGAACAGGTTCGCTACCCCGTCGTCGAACGTCTCGGTGTGCTCGAAGGTGAGCTGCGGCGGCAGCACCTGCACCCGGACGTTGTCGAACGTCCCGCGGGCCCGGTCGGACCCGACCCCGACCATGCCGCTGTTGAGCCAGTAGGTGATCCCGTCCACCACCCGCGGGGCATAGGTGTGGGTGAACGCGAACACCCCGTCGATCTGCACGGTGACGGTCGAACCGTTGACCGCGACCAGCAGGTTGTAGTACGTATCCGGCTTGGCCTGGATGTTGGCCTGGGCGTCCACCGCCCAGCCCCACGGAGCCCGGTGGCCGACCTGGAGCTTGTTGAGCGACGGGTTGATCCCGGCGAACTTGAAGTCGGTCGGCGAGTAGTAATCGAAGATGACGTAGGCGTTGGCGTTCCACCCGCCGACCGGCTTGTCGGTCTTGATCAGGGCGGCCAGCTCGAAGTACACCGGCAGCTGCTGCTCGACGTGGACGACGGCGACCGCGTCACCCTGCGGGGAGTCCGCGGACACCCGCAGGGCCCCGCCGCTGACCTCCCACTTGCCGCTGTCCGGGGCGAACGCCGACAGGGTGCCATCGTTGAAGTCCGACGACCGCAGCACGTCGCGGCGGCCGCCCGGGATGTTGCCCGGCTGCGGGTCGTTGGGCGCCCCGGACTGGTCCTGCCAGACCGTGTCCTTCTGGGTGATGAGACCCAGTTCGCCCTCCGGCTCGCCGTTGCGCAGCGGGTCGGTGCCGGTGTCCGCCGCGCGGGTCGGGTCGGCCCCGTCGCTCTTGGACAGGTCGTAGAGGTACTGGAACATCGCCGGCGGTACGCCGCGGCTGACCGTTGCCGCCCCGAACGGGGCGAACGGGACCAAGTAGCTGTTGAATTCGCCGATCCAGTCGATCAGCCGATCGCCGCCGGTGTTGGCGATGAGTACATCTCGGCCGGCCCCGCCGTAGGCGATGTCCTCGTAGGACGGGTGCGTGTCCGGCAGGTCGTTGAGGCCGCCGTGGGTCGAGAGGTCGTCGTCGATGTTCAGCAGGTCGCTGCCCCAGCCGCCGAAGAGGTGGTCGCGGCCGGTG
>DASSAT010000820.1:0-9764 GCA_035699305.1 Fimbriiglobus sp.
AGCGCCTGCGTCGGCACCGTCGTCGTGTACCGGACCGGGCACGGCGAGTCGGTGTCCGCCTGGTCGTGGGACGACAGGATCGGCACCCGCAGCGACCGCTTAACGAAGACGTACACGCTGCGGCGATTGGCCTCCGCTGGCGGCGAGTCGGGCCAGTGCTCCTTCTTGTTGGGGTACGAGATGCCGGCCAGCACCTCCGCCGAGAGCTTCGGGTAGACGCTCGGGCCGCCCGCCTTGAGGTTCAGGTTGCCGCTCACCGCCAGCATCGAGTCGCGGACCTCCTCCGCCGTCAGCCGCCGCATGTCGAAGCGCCAGTGTAGCGCGTTCGCCGGGTCGGCCTTGAGGCTCGCGGCGTCGGCCGTCGAGGAGAGGCGATAAGTGCTGGAGAGCATGATGAGCTTGTGCAGTCGCTTCAACGCCCAGGGGGCGCCGGGCGAAGCCCACGGACGGCCGTCCGTGGGCTTGGAGGGGTCCATGAACTCCGCCGCCAGCCAGTCCAACAGCGCGGGGTGCGTCGGCATCTCACCGAACTTGCCGAAGTCGCTGGGTGTCGGCACGATGCCGCGGCCGAAGTGGTACTGCCACACCCGGTTGACCATCACCCGCGCCGTCAACGGGTTGTCCTTCGAGGCGAGCCAGTTCGCCAGCGCCGTCCGCCGGCCGCTGGACTTCGCGTCCGGGTCGGGGGCCGGGATAGCCGGGTCGGGGACGCCGAAGACCGACGGGAAGCCGGGGGCCACCTCCGCGCCGGTGGCCCCGGGGTTGCCGCGGATCAGGACGTGCGTCTTCGGCGGCGCGACGGAGCAGTGGTTGACCGAGAGCGCGAACTCCTGGCTCGGCAGCGGTTTCTTCTTGAGGCCGTCGCGCTCCCGCTTGAGCCGCAGGTACTCGCGCTTCCGCTCGTCCTCCAGGACCGTCGGCACCTTGGCCACCACCTGCGGCCGGTCGATCCCCTCGGCGGCGCGCTGGTCCTCGGCCGACATCGTCTTGATCGCCTCGTTCTCGATCGCCGTCAGCTTCGTGGTCAGCTCGTCGATCCGGGCCTCGCGCTGCTTCAGGTCGGCCTCGTAGAGCTTGCGCCGCTCGGGCGGGGTGATGTCGGTGAGGTTGAACTTCGAGCGCACGTCCCGGGTGTCGGAGAACGGCCGCACGTCGCGGAAGAAGGCGACCATCTTGTAGTAGTCGGCCTGCGGGAAGAAGTCGCCCTTGTGGTCGTGGCACCGGCAGCAGTTCAAGCTCATCGCCAGGAACCCCTGGCCGGTCGTGGTGACCAGGTCGTCGTAGCCGTCGTACAGGGCCAGTTCCGGGTCGGCCGGTTCGTCGTCCCACAGCCCGAGGCGGTAGAACCCGGTGGCGATCACCGCGTCCGGGTCGTCCGGCCACAGCTCGTCGCCAGCGATCTGCTCCCGGATGAACCGGTCATACGGCTTGTCTTCGTTGAACGACCGGATGACGTAGTCGCGGTAGCGCCAGGCGAACGGCTTGGGGCCGTCGCGCTCGTAGCCGTTGGACTCGGCGAACCGGACCACGTCGAGCCAGTGCCGTCCCCACTTCTCGCCGTAGTGCGGGCTGGCGAGCAGCTTGTCGATCAAGTGCTCATAGGCGTCCGGCGACTTGTCGCGGACGAACTCGTCCACCTGCTCCGGCGTCGGCGGCAGCCCGGTCAGGTCGTAGTACGCCCGCCGACACAGGGCCGCCTTGTCGGCAGGCGCGACCGGCTTGAGCCCCTTCGCCTCCAGCTTCGCCAGGATGAAGGCGTCGATGGGAGTCGTCACCCAGCCCTTGTCGCGCACCTCCGGCATCGTCGGCCGCTGGACGGGCTGGTAGGCCCAGTAGTTCTTGTTCGGTTCGCCGGCGTGCTTCTGCTCCTGGGTCGCGCCTCCGTCGGGCGTCCAGGGCAGGCCGTCCTTGACCCACTTCGTCAGCACCGCGATCGGCTCGGCCGGCAGCTTGCCGGCCGGCGGCATCTGGTAGTCCTCGTCCTTGTAGCTGATCGCCTTGAGGAGCAGGCTGGCGTCGGGCCGCTTGAGGTCCACAGCCGGGCCGGTGTCGCCGCCGGTCAGCACGCCCGCGCGGCGGGTCAGGTCGAGGCCGCCGCGGAGCTTCTTGCGGTCGTCGCCGTGGCACTTCAGGCAGTTCGCCTTGAGGACCGGCTTCACCTGCGTCTCGTAGAACGCGACCTGCGCGGCGGAGAACGTCGGCGGGTCGGCGGCCGGCGAGACGGCAACCGCGATGAGCAGGACGACGGCCGGCAAAAGCCGGGCGAGGACGAGTCGCATCAAAGGTCCCTCAGGCATCGGGCGCGCCGCCATCGGGCCGACGGCGGGGAGGTCGGCGGGATGAGTCGTATTGTAATCTTAGTGGGCGATCGGATGCCATGCTTTCCCGAGTGTAGTAGGCACACTCCGTGTGCCGCTCTTCGTCCCAGGGAAAGAACGGCACACGGAGTGTGCCTACTACGATTACTCCGCCGCGGCGCGGGTCAGCCGGTCGCGGACAGCGCGCCACTCGTCGGCGTCCGGCGGCAGTGCCGCGACGATCCGGTCGAACCCGCCCGCGTCCAGCGCGTGCAGCTCGGCGTACAGCCGCGCCGCGACTTCCGCCGGCGCACCGATGAGCTTCAGCCGCGCCACCCGCAGCCCGGCCGTTTCGTACACCCGGGCCAGCGCGTCCGCCTCATCCTCAGTTTCGGCCAACTCCAGCCGGGTCCGCGGGGCGTAGTGCCGGGCCAACATCCCCGGCGACGGCAATGGCCCGACGCCGGCCGTGCCGACTTCCACCCGGCCGACCACGGCTTCGAGTTGCGCCACGGTGATCGGCCCCGGCCGCAGCAGCCGGACCGTCGGCCTGGTAACATCGACTACCGTCGATTCGATCCCGCCGGGGCAGGGGCCGCCGTCGAGGATCAGGTCCACCCCCTCAACCGTGACGTGATCGGCCCGCGTCGGCGACAGTTCGCCGGAGCGGTTGGCGCTCGGAGCCGCGACCGGCACCCCGGCGGCGGCGATCAGCGCCCGCGCGACCGGGTGGACCGGGCAGCGGACGGCCACCGTCGCACCGCCGGCCGTCACCCGTTCGGACAAGTCCTCGGCCCGGGGAACGACCAGCGTCAGCGGTCCAGGCCAGAACGCGGCCGCCAGCTTCTCCGCTGTCTCCGGCCACTCGTCCGCGACGCGCCTCGCCTGGGCCTCGTCCGCGACGTGGACGATCAGCGGGTTGTGAGCCGGCCGGCCCTTCGCCGCGAAGATTCGCGCCACCGCCTTGGCGTCGAGGGCGTTCGCCCCGAGACCGTAGACCGTCTCCGTCGGGAACGCGACCAGCCCGCCGGCGCGGATCACGCCCGCGGCGCGGCGGACCGTGTCCGGGTCGGGGCGGGCGGGGTCGATCGGCAGCACGGGGGCGGGCATGGCTTCCTCCGACGAAGAACCCCTCCCCCGGCCCCTCCCCGAAGCGGGGAGGGGGCTACGCGTTCGACCCCAAGCTGCAGTACTACCCCGGCCCCTCCCCGAAGCGGGGAGGGGAGAAAGACGGCAAGCCTCTTGCTCCCCCTTCCCTCTTAGGGAAGGGGGCCGGGGGGTTAGGTCAAGCGTCCAACCCCGTCGCTGCCGCTCGGGGTTCGCCAAGCAGGTTCCGCCGGGCGCGTTCTTCTGTTACAACATACACTTGCGGGGACCACCCGCCGCCCCTCCCGCAGCAAGGACCCGCGTCATGGCCGAGCGGAGCACTCCCACGGTCCCGAATGTCACGCCGGAGCAGCGGCGCATCGCCGCCGAGAACTTCGAACGCGCCCGCCAGGTGCTGCTCACCGGCAACTACGACTACGGCATCTCGCTACTGACCACCTGCTGCAAGCTCGACCCGGCCAACTTCCTCTACCGCCAGGGGCTGCGCCGCGCCCAGAAGGACAAGTACGGCAACAACCTCCGCGGCAGCCGGTTCGCTTTCCTGACCACCGGCCGGCACAAGGCCCGCGTCAAGGCGTCCAGGGCCGGCCGCGACTACCTGCGGGTGCTCGAACACGGCGAGGCGGTGCTGGCCCGCAACCCCTGGGACCTCGGCACCCAGATGGACATGGCCGAGGCGTTCGACGCGCTGGGGCAGGTGGACCTCGCCGTCTTCACCCTCGACCAGGCCCGCCAGAAGTACCCCAGGGACCCGACGCTCAACCGCGCGCTGGCCCGCCTCTTCGAGAAGCGCGGCGACTTCCAGAAGGCGATCGTCCTCTGGCAACTGGTCCGGGAGGCGCAGCCGACCGACGTGGAGGCGGCCCACAAGGCCAAGGACCTGGCCGCCAGCGAGACCATCGCCCGCGGCGGGTACGAGGCGGTGTCCACCGGCAGCAAAGCGTCGCCGGCGCTGGACCGGATGGAGATGGCAGCGGTCGAGAAGCAGGACAAGGTGGCCCGCGACGCCGACCCGATCCTCAAGCGGATCGAGGCGTCCCCGACCGAGCCGAGCCTGTACCTGCAACTCGCCGGGGTGTATCGCCGGCACGGTCAGGACGACCGCGCCCGCGCCGCGCTGCAACAGGGGCTTGGGCCGACCGGCAACCACTTCAGCTTGCAGGTCGAGTTGCTGGAACTGGACCTATTGCCGTTCAAGAAGGACCTGGAGGCGACCGAGGCGAAGCTGAAGAAGCTCCGCGAGCGGACCGAGGAGGACGCGGACGACGACCAGACCGAAGAGGACCTGCTCAAAATCCGCTCGAAGCAGGTAAAGGAGATCGCCGCCCGCGAGGTCGATATTCTGCGGCTGAAGGCGGACCGCTACCCGACGGACATGGGCCACCGGCTGGCACTGGGCGAACGGCTGCTGCACGCGGGCAAGACCGAGGAGGCGATCAAGGAGCTCCAGCAGGCTCGCAAGGACGAGAAGGTCAAGGGCCGGGCGCTGATGTACCTGGGGGCGGGTTTCCGCAAGATCAAGAAGTGGCCGTTGGCGCAGCGGAACTTCGAGGAGGCGCTGGCGGCGCTGCCGGCCTCCGACGAGTCGGCCCGCAAGGAAGTGCTGTTCCAGCTCGCCACCGGCTCCGCCGACAACGGCGACCTGGCGCGGGCGCTGGACCTGGGGCACGAACTGGCGAACATCGACTTCGCGTACAAGAACATCGGCACCCTGCTCGACGAGTGGCAGACCAAGCTGCAACAGGCGTAATTTGCAAATCCCAAATCCCAAGCACCAAATCCCAAGCGAAATCAGGTGCTTGTTTGGGATTTGGTGCTTGGGATTTGGGATTTATGCCCGTCCATCGCATCCGGCTCCGGGGCTTCTGGGAGGCGACGCCGCTCGCCGACGGCCGCACCCGGCACGTCCGCCGGTTCGGCAAGCCGCGGACGCTCGACCCCGGCGAGACGGCGTGGGTGGTCGGCGACGCGGGACCGGCGACGGTGTACTTGAATGGCGAAATGATCGGGCAATCGGAGGCGGCGCCGTTCGCGTTCGAGGTGACGGCGCGGTTGCAGACGCGGAACGAATTGGCGATCGAAGGCACACTCGGCGAGGTGGCGCTGGAGGTACGCGGTGCCGGTTAGCGGTCCGGCCTGCGGCCGGACTGCGGCCGGACTGCTACTCCGCGATCTTCAGACAGATCAACTCCTTCTCGTCCCGCACGTACACGCGCCCGTCACTCAGCGCCGGGTGCGCCCACGTCGCACCACACACCTTCGACCGACAAAGCTCCTTGTACCCCGCCGGGTCCGGCTGCAACAGCATCAGGCTCCCCGCGTCGTCGAGCATCAGAAGCTTGTTGTCCCCGGTCCGCAGCAGCGCGGCGTGGTACTTGCCGACTTTCGCCTGGCTCCAGAGCACCTTGCCGGTCGCCGCCTCGACGCACCGCAGGGTGATCGACGGGTTGAACAGCGACGCGGCCCCGTTGACCATGTACAGGTGCGGCCCGACCACCACCGGCGTCGAGAAGTAGCACGTCAGCTTCTCGTCCTTCCACACCACCTCCGGCTTGTCGCCGGGCCGCACCGCGATGCTGCCGGCCGTCACCGAGCTGCCGACGATCAAGTCGCCCGCCTTCACCGGCGTCGTCGAACTCTCGTTGAGCTTGTCCTTGAACGGCACCGCCCACAGTTCTTTGCCGCCCGCGGTCAGCGCCCGCAGGTGGCTGCCGGTCAGGAACACCAGCCGCGCGTCGTCGCCCTTACCCAGCGGCAGCGGGCTGGCGTAGCTGGCCGGGTCGTCGGTCGCCTTCCACGCCACCTTTCCAGTCGTCTTGTCGAACGCGACGATGCCGGCCCCCTTGCCGCCGACCATCACGACCACAAGGTCCCCGACCACCGTCGGCGACGTGGAGACGCCGAAGAACAGGTTCTTCGCGTTGAACTCCTTGAGCGTGTCCACCTTCCAGACCACGTCGCCGGTCTTCGCGTCCCAGCAGGCGAGGACGCCGGTGTTGCCGAGGGTGTAGACCTTGCCGCCGTCCACCGCCGGGGTGCCGCGCGGGCCGACGCCGTAGGGCGGGCTGAACTTCTCGCGGTCGTAGCTCTTCTCCCACTTCTTCTCGCCGGTCGTCGCGTCGAACGCGGCCAGGGCGTCGGCGTCCTTCCCCTTCGGCTTGAAGAAGGCGTACACGACGCCGCCCGCGACGACCGGCGAACTGTGCGCGGCGCCGACCGGTTGCCGCCACAGCACCTTCGGCGGGTCTTTCCAGGGCGACACCGTCTCCGGCGAGGCGCTGTCGCGCGTCGGCCCGAGGAACTGCGGCCAGTCGGCGGCGAGCAGTGCCGGTGTCAGTGCCAGTGTCAGTGCGAGGGCGGTGCGGGGCATGGCCAGTGTCCTACGTTAGCGGCAACGCGATCCGTCCGTCGGTGATAGACGGCCCGGCGTCCGTTGTATTCGGCCGGTTGGCCTCGTTCAGGAAGACGTGCAGCGGCGCGTACCGCCAGCCGGCCTCGAGCTCGTCGGCGAGTTGCTTCAACTTTGCCACGGCCTCCTCGGTGATGCGGTTGCCGGTTTCCTGGTAGGTCGGGTCGCAGAAGTAGATACGGCAGCCGAGCGGACGCTCCTGTCTCGCGGTGCAGAGGTTGCCCACCTGGAATGGGCAACTATCGCGGCTCACCGGCTTGCTGTAAGGCGGGGCGGTTTCGAGAAGGAGTTCAGCCTCGAATTGACTCAGGAACAGGGTGTGGCCGTACTCGGCAAACCGGCAGCACCGGCCAGAGGCGTCGCAGCGCGGCCCGGCCGCGGCGACCGCGGCATCGACGGCGGCATAGACAAACAGGACGCGGGTTCGGAGTTCGGGACTCATGGGAGGAATGGCACGCGGATGACGCGGATTTCAATGCGGATAAAACGCGGATCAATCCCCGGATTGAATCCTGCTTTCTGATCCGCGATGATCCGCGCTGAAATCCGCGTCATCCGCGTGCCATCGCTTTAGAGCTTGACGACCTTCACCCGTCGCAGGATTTCCTCAACCGGGATCAACTCCCCCTGCCCCGACCCCGGGCAGACTTCCATCGTCCGCTGCCACGTCTCGGGCGACTCGACGTTGCTCTCCCAGAACGGCCACGTCCGGCACTGTCGCGGCCGGACCCGGTAGACGGTGCAGCCCTTATCCTTGTCGTAGAAGATGCACTCGCCGTTGGCCTTCTCGCGGAGCGTGCGCCGGCCGCGGGCCTCGCGGGTGTACAGCGGCACGAACTCTCGCAATGGCTCACCGCGGGACTTGGCGATCGCTTGCACTTCCTCGTCCGTCACCCAGACGAACCCCGGCTCCCCGGTACAGCACTTGCCGCACTGGGTACACGCGAACCGTAGGCCGTCGGCGAACCAGGGCGTAGCGTCGTCCATACCCGGATCATACAGGGTCGGCACGTCGCCTCCGCCGTCCACGGCCGATAAAGTGGCGAAAGCAACGTGAGTCCGCCGACCCGACTTCTTTCTCCCTCCCCCCTTGGGGGGGAGGGCCGGGGTGGGGGAGAACGTCACCGGGGTAGAGATGTCGCCTCCGACTCGTCGAGCCACCCCCCACCCTAACCCTCCCCCCCAAGGGGGAGGGAACAAGAAGCTGCCGTGACCTGCGCACCCCCCGTCCCCGACCCGCACGCCGCTTACACGGATCGGCTCGTCGCGCGCCGCGCTGAAGCCAACCGGCTGGACGCCGCCATCGACCGCATCGGCCAGCTGCGGCTCGCGGTCTTCCTCGCCGCGATCGGAGTCGCCGTCGCGGCATGGGTCACGGGCGCGTATTCCGCGTGGTGGGCGCTGGCCGCGGCGGTGCCGCTCTTGGTTCTGGTGCTGCGGTCGAAGGTGCTCGGCTATCGCAGGGCCGCGGCGCTGCGGGCGGTGTGGTACTACCGACACGGGCTGGACCGGCTGGCCGGTAAGTGGGTCGGCCGCGGCCCCACGGGGGACCGCTTCGCCAGCCCGGACCACCTGTACGCTGCCGACCTCGATCTATTCGGCGACGGGTCGCTGTTCCAGCGGGTGTCGGCCGCCCGGACTGCCGGTGGGGAGGCGGTGCTGGCCGGCTGGTTGCTCGCCCCGGCGTCCGCCGACGTGGTCCGCGACCGACAAGAAGCCGTGGCCGACCTGCGCGACCGGCTCGATCTGCGCGAGTACCTTGCTGTGATCGGCGGCACGGTGACGGAGGCCGCCGACGTGACGCCTCTGGTCGAATGGGGGCAGATGCCGCCCGCCGGTTGGGCGCGATGGCGGCACGTCGCGGTCGTCGTGCTGGGCTGGTTCAACCTCGCCGCGGTCCTCGGCTGGCTGTTTGTCGGGACGGGCGCACTGCCGGTATTCATCGGCGGGTTGCTGTCGGCGCTGGTCGTCTGGCCGCTGGTCCCCTGGGCGCGAGAGGTTGCCCGGCCCGTCGAGGAGGCGGCTAACGATTTGCCGCTGCTGGGCGCGATCCTCGCTCGGCTGGAGCAGGAACACTTCTGCTCGGCCCGGCTGACGGCCCTTCAATCATCTCTGACGGCCGGCGGGCTGGCGCCGTCGGCGCAAGTGCGCGCGCTGCGCGATCTAGCGGAGTGGTCCGCCGCCCGCCGCAACCCGATGTTCCTGCCGGTCGCCATCGTCATGCTCTGGGACGTGTGGATGGCGTTCCGGCTGGAGTCGTGGCGGGTGCGGTCCGGGCCGCTCGTCGGCCGATGGCTGGCGTCAGTGGCCGAGTTAGAGGCGCTGGGCAGCCTCGCCGGGTATGCCTTCGAGAACCCCGATGACCCGTTCCCGGAGGTGCTCCCCGACGGTCCGCCGCACTTCAATGCGAAGGGATTGGGGCATCCGCTGGTACCGGCCGAGACGTTCGTCCGCAACGACGTGTGCGTCGGCAGGGACGTGCGGCTGCTGATGGTCAGCGGCTCGAACATGTCCGGCAAGAGCACGCTGCTGCGGTCGGTCGGGGCGAACGCCGTGCTGGCCCTGGCCGGGGCGCCGGTCCGCGCCACGTCGCTGTCGCTGACCCCGGTGGCGCTCGGCGCGACGATGCGGGTGCAGGACTCGCTGCGGGACGGCCGGTCGCGGTTCTATGCCGAGGTGACGCGGGTCCGGGCGGTCCTCGAAAGGGCGAAGGGCACACCGCCGGTGCTATTCCTGTTCGACGAGCTGTTCGCCGGCACCAACTCGTCGGACCGGCTGGTCGGCGCGGAGGGGGTGCTGCGGGCGCTGGTCGAGTTGGGCGCCGTGGGGCTGGTGACGACGCACGACCTGGCGCTGACCGAGGCGACGACCCGGCTCGGAGGGGCGGCCAACGTCCACTTCGCGGACCAACTGGCGAACGGCGAGATGGTCTTCGACTACACGATGCGGCC
>DASSAT010000821.1:0-9508 GCA_035699305.1 Fimbriiglobus sp.
GATGTACTCGAACGGGAAGCAGGTCACGTCCGCCCGACCGACCGAGCACTGCACCAGTTCGCCGAAGTACCCGGCGAAGTCCCCCTCCAGCCCGGTCGCGCCGTAATCGGTGTCCAGGACCGGCAATCCCCAGAACGGGTCATCGGACTGGCCCAGTGCCGCCACCTCCCAGCCGCCTTCGTTGAAGGCGTCCCAGGCGGTGTCCAGGGCGGCCTCGACCGGGTCCAGGTTCCCGCCCCAGACGGCCGCCCCGCTCACCACCACCATCCGCGGCGACCACAACTGGGACTCGTCCCGCAGCCACGGCTTCTTTGCCGACACCCACACCCGGCCCCGGGTCGTCGAGCCGGCCTGGAGGTCGGTCCCACGCACTCCGCGGGCGTAGTTCGCCGCCGTCAGGTAGTTCGTCCCGTTGAACAGCGCCGGCAGGGTCGGGAAGACCGGCAGGTTCCGGTTGTTGGCCGCAGCCAGCAGCCGGTGCGCCGGGCCGGCCCGGAAGAACGATTCACGGTACGGCACGAACGCGAAGTTGAGCGCGAACGGGACCAATTCCAGCGCGCCCCAGACCGACGGCGATAGCGCGTTCAGCTTCGGCATTAGAGGACCACAGGTGGCTGAATGTACGCCACAACGCCGGTCCGCCCGGTGGGGTAGAACAGGGTCACGTAGACGATCGAGTCGGCGGGGATCGTCTCGCCCGAGTCGATCTGGAGGCACTTCGCGGGGACCGTCATCCAGTAGTTTGCCGTCCCGCTCACCGGATCGTCGAGCCAGACGCCGACCGTGTAGTTCGCCCCGGTCCCGTTAAGAACACGGCCGAGGGTCGTTACCGGCGTGGACCGCGGGTCGGCCTGAAATGTCGTCTGCGTGTTCCCGGAGTCGTCGCGGTCGGGCAGGGCGTTGCCGCCGCCCCCGACTGAATCTATCCCACCGCCGGTGTTATTGGCGTCCGGGTCGGGCAGGAACGACACGAACCCAATCGGGTCGGACGGGCCACCCTCCGTCGTTGGCGGGTGGGTCAACGTGATGACCGGGTCCTCGGGGACTTCCCCGGGGATTTGGATGTCAATCGCCGGTTCGCCGTCGTCTGGAACGATCGTGATCTTGCCGCGGTGGGTGAGCGGTCCATCATAGGACAGGATGGCGAACAGTTCCTCGGCGAGCTTCTGGGGGTCCTGCCACTTCGTCCGCAGCAGCCGCCGCGCCTGTTCCTTGAACATTAGGCCGCCCTGTGGTAGTTGATGCCGCACAACCCACTAGCGGCGCCGACGAACGGCGCGGCCACCAGCAGGGCCAGCCACGCCGGCCAGGACAACTCGTGCTTGGGCGGCCAGGTCCTCACGTCCCAGTTCATGTCACACGGCCCTCGTCGTCAGGTGGTCGGCCGTCGTCGCCCGGTCGATCAGGAGCCGCACCGTCCGCACTCCGACCGCGAAGTTGTTAAACCGGACCTTCTCGACCCGCACCCCGAACTTCCGCGTCTCCGCGTCGGCCGCCTCCCGGATGCGCTCCATCAGGTTCGCCCGCTTCTTGTAGCTCGGGTCGTCGAACCCCTCCGGGTCCACCTCGGCCAGCGTCTCCGAGAGTTGGCCGCTGACCAGTTCCAGGGTGCTCTCCGGCCACTCGTCCACCAGGTTCAGGGCGGCGGCCGGGTCCTCGACCCGGACCGTCACCATCGCCGAGTAGGTCAAGGCCCGCTTGTCGCGGAGGGTGATCGCCTGGAGCGGCGTCGCCCAGATGCTCGGCACCACCTCAACCGGCCGCAGCTCCATGAAGAAGGGGACGACCGGCCAGCACCCCGGGCCGACCGTCCGCCAGTACCGGCCGCAGACAAACCAAACGCCCTGCTGCCAGGAACGCACCAGCCGGAACGGCCAGACCGCCGCCCAAATCTCGATCAGCAGTCGGATGAGGTCGGACACCACACGCCCCCGGCAGGTCGCGTGCAGCAGCCCAACACCGGCCGCCCGCGCAGGCGGGCAGGCCGCGGTCGTTCGCCCAGCACATCAGGCGGCTGCGGGCACAGCATTCCGCTCCACGATCCGCTCCAGCCGGTCGCAGGCCGCGAGGCTGTCGAAGCTGCCGTCGGGCAGGCAGTACGCCCGGTAGCGGTTCCACGGCCGGGCCGGCTGGTACACCTCACCGCCGGCCGCCCGGAAGGCGTCGGCGTTGGCGTCGTGGTCGTCCACCAGAACTTTGCTCGGTCCGGCGAACAGGTGCTTGGCCGACCCGATGAACAGCCGCTTGCGATACTCGGGCAGTCGCTCGGCCACCCACGCCCGCTTCCCCTCGACGCACCCCTCAGTGTCGCACGGGCTGGTCAGCAGGCCGATCCGCTCCGGGCCGACCAGCTCCTCGGCGAACCGCAGCAGCGCGAACCCGTCGGGGTAGGGGTCGAGCGAGCGCCAGAAGTCGTACCCCAGGTCGGCCCAGAACCGCTGGTCGTTCGGCCCGTCGAAGCCGATCTGCGAGCAGAAATCCCAGCGCACGTCGGGGATCGCCAGTTCGGCTCCGTGGCAATCGAGCGCCCCGGACACGAAGTCCGCCAGCACGCCGTCCAGGTCGAAGAAGATGACCGGCCTGTTCACGCTTGGGCCTCCCGGAAGAGGACGAGGGCCAGCAGGCAGTACGCGGCCAGGTCTTTCAGGGAGTCCTCGACCCCCTCGTTCGCCAGCGTCCCCTTGACGCAGAATGTGTCGATGCGCGTCACCTTGTCCTTGGCCCGCAGCCACGTCGCCCGCCACGGCTCGATGCCCACCTGAGCGCTCGCCCGCAGGTTCGCCAGCGGATCATCGTCCCGGCCGTAGTCGGCCGCCTTCTTGACGTGCAAAGCCTTCATGTCGTCCAGGAGTTGCAGATACTCCGGGTGGCCAGACGACCCGAACCGCCCGGCATCCCAGGCGCCGCCGCACTGCGGACAGTAAGCGAATTCCACGCCCGCTCGCGGCGCCACCACGATGCCGGGGCATTCTTCCGACGGGCAGCGTATCGCCGCCCGATAACCCGGCGCGGGCGCGGCCTGCTCGTCCAGAAACCGTTCGCCGATTCCCACAACTTCCTCCGTAAATAGGTCAGTGTGCGATGCGCATTTCCCGAAGTACCTTAAAGCTCCGGGCCATCGCGGCAACCGACTTCCACGCGCTCACGTCCCGCTCGTCGCCGTCGAAGAGGAACGTCGGGCAGGTCGGGATGGCGTGGTTGAACCCGTACTGCCTGGCGTAACTGCTGGTGATTTGGTAACTGCCCGGCCGGCACACCCAGCGGAATCGATCGCGGTAGATGACCTGCTCGATGGCCGCCTCGTGGTGGTGCCCGATGACCCCCACGTCGAACTCGCGCGGCCCCAACCGCAGCCATTGCTTGACCGTGTGCGTCTGGTTGAAGCTACTGCCGTAGCGGTACTGGTGCCGCACCCCGACGACGTAGGTCTGCGACCCGACCGCCAGTTCCAGCCACGCCTCGTCGGGCGAATAGAACACCCGGCGGTCCCGGACGATCCGACCGAGCACGTCCACCCCGGCAATCTGGTTCGTCCAGTCGTCGTGGTTCCCACTGGTGACGACCAGACAGCGGTCGCCGAGGATGGACAGGTAGTATTCAAAAAGCTTGTACTGATCCTCAGGCTGCGACCGGCTGGCGAGGATGGCGGACTTGTGCTTGCAGTTGCCGGTGATGACCGGTTTACCGTTCCGCCGGACGAGGAAGTTCCCCAGCGGCACTTGCAGGCACCAGACGACACCAGTGTAGGTCGTTCGGGCGGCCCGCCTGGGCCACAAAACCTGTTGCTTGTCAACCGGGCAAATGAGCAGCCGCCGCTCGTCCCGCCCCGTGACGTGGCGAAGTACCGCCTTCCACCCGTGGCACACGCACGCCGCCTGAACTTCCTCCAAAAACGCCTGTTTGCCGTACAGGATGAAGGCGTTGCCGTTGACCGACCCGTCGCCCTCGACCAGCGTCTCAAGGAAGACGCCGAACTGGCGCAGGGAGAGGCGAAACACCCACTCCGGCAGGGCGGCCTTGCTCGGCAGGATTTGGCCGAGCCTCGGGGTGTGCCGCGCACTGACGCAAAAGGTGTGTAACTCCTCGGCCGACCTGATAGGTAGCCGGCCAGACGCCACGCCGGCCATCACCGCCTCGCTGGTCTTGACGCATTTGGTCCACTTGTAGCCGAGCCGGTCCAGCAGCTCGCCGATTTGGGCCGAGTTAGACGCCCGCTGGGCGACGCGGTACAATGGCGTCTTCCGGCTGGCTTCAATCCAGCCGTCGGTCAACACCCACGCGGCCAGCCGTATCTCGTCGTCGCTCAATCCGTCCTTGTCGTCCAGCCCCATGTCCGCCGCCACCGGCAGCCAGCGGCGCGAGACGGCCGACTCGGCCGACTCGGCCGTCTCGTAGACGAACGGCCGCCGCGCCGCGCCGGCGGCCGTGTCGCCACCCTTACAGAGAACCCGGTGCCCCGGCGTGCAGAGCAGGTCGATGGACTCGGTGACGATGTGTACCATGTCGCCGCTGTAGTCGGCTGTGACGACCTTGTTGATGGGCTGCCACTCCCCTCGGCCCGTCTCGATGTCCACACCGTAAACCGCGTCGTCTGCCTCCAGTTGCCACCAGAACCTCCACCCACGGCGGGTCAGCGCCTGCGTCTGCTCGTCGAGGCAATGGTTGTCCACCTGATCGCCGGCCAGGACCGCATAACAGCCCGGCGTGTCGCGGATGAGTTCGGCGTCCTCGCGCATCCGGCGGAAGTCGCACGGCGTCCCCGGACCAATGTGCATATCGCTAATGAACGCCAGCAACAGGTTCTTGCCCGGGGCCGTCCACCGGAACGTCGCGGACTGCTGCGCCTTGCGGATGGCCCTGGCGCTGCGTCCTTCTTCCCGCCGCCACACCCGGTCGGTCGGCTCGTCCCAGCCGTCGTCCAGATCGGGGTCGGGGTCGTGCTTCTGGGCGGCGTCCCGCATCGCATCGACTTCCGCAGGGGGCACGCGAAGCGGCGCCTCGTCCAGTTGCCCCACGACGTACTTCCGCACCGTATTCCGGTCCGCCCCGGTCTGACGCACCGTTGCCCTGACGCTACCGGTCTCCCGGAACACTCGGCGAATCTCGGCGACTTCATCGGGCGATTTCGACGGCATCAGGCGATCCCTCGTGTGGTAAATGCCACGACGCCACAAAACACTCTCTCGGCATCAGCGGCGCTCTACACCACTCCCGTCAGTACCATTTCGCCGAACGACACCGCCGGGTCGCCGGAAACACCATCAAATCCGATGCGGACGAACCGCGGCCCGCCGGTCCCCCGCTCCCGGTGGCGGTCGAACCGCTGAACGAACGTCCCCTGCTCGGCCCCGAGGTCCACGTCGGTGCCGTCCTCGCCCTTCGCGTCCCGGCCGTACACCCCTTGCCGGGTCGCGCCGCGGACCGCCGCCGGCCCGTAGTCGTACTCCAGGGTCAACCGGGCCTCCTGGCCGTCCAGCGGCGGGAAGGTGACGGCCGCCGACGCCCCCTCCCGGTCCTCGGACGGGACGAACCGCAGCCGCGCCGACTGGTAGGTGTAGTGGATGCCGCCGATCCGGTACTTCGACGTACCGTCCGGCTTGACCGACCACGGCCGGTCGAGCCGCAGTTGCGTCGCGGTATTCACCACGACCACCCGCACCTGCCCGCGACCCCGTCCCGAGGCGATGGCGACCGGCGTGTTGGTCAGGGTGCCGAACGCTGCCCCGGCGTCGGTCAACGAGCAGACGCCGGCCGCCGTGACCGTCCCGGACAGCGTCCCGGCCGCCGATGGCACTCCGTCTAGTGTCGCCCCGTCCAGGGCCAGCACCCGCGCCCCGAACGTGCCCAAGACCGGCGCCTCCGACCCTTGGTGCCAACCGCCGGTCGGCCGCCCCAACCGTCCCAGCGCCGAGCACCCAATCCGCACCGGGTACTCCTCCAGCCACCACTTATCCAGCCGGTAGGCGTAGCACAGGGCGTGGCGCGGCAGGTAGTCGCCCGCGAGCGTCACGAAGAACCGCACGCACTCCTCACCCGGCGAGAGCGAGGCGTGGAAGAACCGCTGCGCCTGCCAGTTGATCCGCGCACCCGGCCCGTTTGGGCGGAAGAACGTCTGCACCGGCGTACTCACGTTCCGCGGCGCGCCGCTGCCGTCGAAGGCATACACGCCCCCTTCGTCGAGCAGGTACGCGACCTCGTCGGCCACCACCCAACTCCGGTCGTTGACGCACCCCCGGTTCGCCGTCAAGAAGATGTAGCCGTCGTCGAGCGGGTTGGTTTGTGCCGTCACCCGGTAGATGCGCCGGGACTTGAGCACGTACAGAAACGAGTCCTTGGGCATCAGGCCCGTCACCCGGTCGCCGTCCTCGGGCAACTCTAGCGCGTTCGTCGCCGGCCACGACTCGGGCAAACCGGCCGTACTGAAATACAACAAGTTCTGCTCGGCCGGGAACGGGCGGATCGCGTAGGCGGCGAAGGCGTCGGTCGTGCCGCCATACGTCGTGGTGAGCGTCAACGTCTGATTCGCCTCATCCACCGCACTGACTTCGTAAGCCTCCGTCGCCCCGGCGACGTGCAGTTGCCGGCCGGCCATCTCCTCCGTCCACTCCGTTCCGCTGCCCCGCACGGTGGTGCTACCGAACGTCACCTCGCAGGAGCCTTCGGTGTACGACACCTCGCCGGCCGCCCAGATGCGCGTCAGGTGGAAGGCGATGAACGGCTTGTGGTCGGGCGGCAGCCCGTGGCTGTTGGCGAACAGGTTGCCGTCCTCGTCCAACAGCGGCACCGCCTCCAGCGCGCTCAACTGGCTGTCGCTCTTGGTGCTGGAAAAACTGGTGGAGCTGGTGTCAACCGTGTCCACGTCCACGTAGAACGTCCGCAGTTGGCCGTCGGTGTTGCGCAGGATTTGCCGCCGCGTCACCTTCGACTCGGCCGACACCGGCACGCCGGTGTAATCCACGTTCAAGACGCCGGCCAGCACCGCCGTGTTCGACACCGGGGAGAGGTCGGAGTAGTTGCCGTACCGGTCCACGAACCGGCAGTACGCGACGTAGGTGCCGGTAATCTGCCCGGACCCGCTCCCGGCCACGGTCAGAGCCGTCGCAGGGGCCGTGACGCCCGCATCGACGGCGACGGACTCGTAGGGGTCCCACCGGACCATCCGGTTGATGCCGTTGGCCACGAGGACGACGCCGTCGGCGGACTCCGCGAACGAATCGGGCACGTCGGGCACCTCCGCTACCTCCGGTATCGCCGGTCGTCGAGCAGGTCGTGGCGGCCGTCGGGGTACAGCCGCACCGCCACCCGCGCCCCCGTCTCGGTCTCGTACTCGACCGCCTCGACCACCGACATCACCTGATCCGCCGTCGTCACGTTCGTGTACGACACCAACTGCGGGCCGGAGAAGAGCGCCTGCTGGCCGGCGACCGTCACCGTCTCAAACTCCAGTGGCCCGGTCGGCGCCGCCGGCTCGGCCGGCAGCGACCCGCCAGCGTAGGCCAACAACTCGGTGACGTTCGCCAGCACCATGTCCTCGTCCACGAACTCACTGCCGGCGTTATTCGTCGCGGTGGTGAAGTTCCAGGGCGTGTTCAGCGACATCCAGTAGTCGGCCGTCGTGCTGGTCGCGTAGTTGACCGTCTGACTACCGCCGCCGCCCGCGCCGAGGAACAGGTAGCCCTTCGGCGTGTACCAGTTGAGCGTGTCCGGGTGGCCGCGCCGCGACTGGTCCATCCACTGCCACACCTCCGACGGCGATAACGCACGCGAGAAGGACGCGAACTCGGCAATCTCCTGCAAGTCGCAGTTCGTGTAACTGTTGTTGGTGTTGAGATGCATCGCTTCGGCGTTACCGCCCCGGGTCGGGGTGTTGGCGTTCGACCCGAGCAACACGCCGTCGCGGTAGAGCCGCATCCCGAACCCGCCGCCGACCGTGGCCGCCCACCAATGCCAGTTCGTGTCCTTCGTAATCGCAACGCTCAGCTGGTCAGTCGTCGCGCCATTGCCCCACTTCAAATAGGCGTTCCCGTCGCTGTAAGGCAGGTTAAGTTGAACATTGTGCGCCCCGTCCGTGGTGCCGCCGTTACACACCGAGGTCTGGCGGTTCGTCGTATCGAGGTGCCGATTGACGAGCAGGATCGTGCCCGCACTCAGGTTCGGAAATAGTAACAAGTGCGAAGCTTGCAGGACGAACGATTGGTTCCAATACTCGCCAGTCGAATGCCGGGACGAGCCGGGCAGACCCGGCTTACCCGTCGCGGCCGTGTCCGTGGCGAACGCGGCGGCCCGAGCGTAGGGATAGGCAAAGAGACGACCGGTCAAGTCGCGCCAGTATAGGTTCGTGACGCCCGAGTTCGGGTCGTTCGGCGGCCGGTAGTTGTCCACGCCGGCGTTGAACCAGCCCGTCAGGCCGGCACAGAGCGAATGCGCCCTGTTCACCGGCCGGCCAATATCGAGATGGCGTCCGAGCATCGCGCCTTGGCATTACGTACTGGTTAAATACACGCCCCGGTAATTCGTCGTCTGATTGGCGCCCGTGGCGTTCAGACTGGCGTTGCAGTTATGTGCGGTGAACAGCAGGAACTCCGGCGGGCACACACCACCGAAAAGCGACGCGACCGAAAAGGCGAACGGGTACGCTCGGTCCGATGTCGTCGAGTCCACCCGCATCACCGCCCCGAGCCGGGCGAACCCGTCCCGGACCCCCTCGCTCGTCACCGTCTCCGCGCCGGTCGTCCCGTCAAACACATCCGGCCAGGTCGTCCCGTCCCATCGGGCCACAACGTAGATGCGGATTTCCGTGTTTGCGATCGGTGTCGTCCCGATCGTGTAGAACCCGTCAATCACGTAGTCGAGGTACTTGTTGGTCGTATTGTCCACCACGGCCGACTCGTATCCCGCCGTCCAGGTGGACGATGAGGCGAGCGATTCGACTGCATTAGGTCGCGCCGTGGACGTGCCGTATTCAGTCTTTAAGGACGCCATGTTTCACCTCTCGCCACGTCAACTCACGGGTCGCGACCGCAGCGTGTAGGTCACGTAGATCGTGCCGCCGGAGACCACCGCCAGCCCGGCCGCCGCCACCGCCGTCGCATAGAGCCGCCCGGACGGGTCGGTGTCACCGGGCGGCAGCCGGTCGCACAGGAACACCCCACGAACCGTCCCGGCGGCGAACACCGGCATCCTGACCACCCCGGCCGAGTCGATCCGCCCACCCTGGGCCGGGTTCGCGCTCCAGAGCGGGCGCTTGGTGTACGCCCCAAGGAACTCAGACCAGCCGGCGTGGCTGGCGTAGGTGTCGGAGGTGCTCACGCCCGTGAACCCGGCCTCCGCGATCACCCCGATCCGCCACGTCGGGATGCCGACGCCGCCCCGGAACGCCAACTCCAGCAGGGAGTTCGCCCCCTGGGTCGTGGTCCCGTTGGGCAGGTCCACCTCCCAGAGCAGGCCGTACTCGGGGTGGACGTGCCACGCCCGGAACCGGCCTTCCAGTCCGACGCCCGTCTCGGCC
>DASSAT010000822.1:0-3935 GCA_035699305.1 Fimbriiglobus sp.
GTTGACCGGGATGGCGACCACGCCCTCGTCCTCGATCTTCTGGACGTACCGGGCGTTCGCACAGCCGACCGTGGACGCGGCCGCGACGGCCGCCGCCAGTGCCAGGAACCGCCTCATGGTCCGCACCTCCCCCAGACCCCGAACGCGATCCCCCGCGCCCGGGAATAAGTGGGGGCTGATACCGAGAGTAGTTCCAAGTTTCAAGTTCCAAGTTCCAGGGGCATACTTGAAACCTTGGAACTTGAAACTTGGAACTCTACAGAGGTGCCGGCAGGTCGCGGCGGGAGAAGACGCGCCACGCGACGAGATACCCGGCCGCGCCGACGGCGACCAGCACCGCCAGCACGTTCACTCGGGCCAGGGGCTTGCCGCCGGCCCAGGCGGCGCCGAGGTCCGCCGTCCAGGTCGCGTCCAGCCAGACCTTCTGCGGCTGGTAGTAGAAGAAGACCGTTGCCGGGCGGACGAACGCGGCGTCGTCCCAGAGTTGGCCGATCACGTTCGCCACGAACATCAGCACCACCGCCAGCGCCGCCACCCCCAGCGCCCGCCACCGACTGCGGCCGACGGACGAGACCGCCATCGACAGCCCGCTGATGGCGAACGCCAGCCCGGCCAGGTTCAACACCGCCCACCCCTGCCGGGCGGCCGACACGCTCAGCACCGGCTCCCCCTTGGGGACGAACAGCCGCGCCCGCGGCGGCAGCTTGTCGAGCACCGAGTAGTCCACCTCGAACGGCCCGACCAGCCACAGCCCCAGTTGCGTCCCGCCGACGATGCTCAGGCAGAGGGCCGGGATGACCAGCGCGTCAACGGTCAGGTGCGCGAGGACCAACCGGCCCCGCGGCACCGGCTGCGACAACAACAGCTCCATCGTCCCGCGGTCAATCTCGCCGGAAATCGCCGACGCGGCCCGGCTGACCGCCCACAGCGACGCCAGGATGACCACGACCGGGTGCAGCAGCTCGACCGCCAGGAAGTCGTTGGGCCGGTCGAACTTCACGTCGGCCCCGCCCATGACCGCCTGCGAGATCTTGCCCGGCCCCTTGAAGATCACCTCGTCGAATACCTCGGGGCTGATCCCCTGCGCCTGGCCGATGATCAGGAAGAACGGAGCTATTTCGGTCGTCACGCGCTGGGCGATCTTGACCCAGAACGCCGAGAACGCGAACAGGATGATGCACACCGCCAAGAGCGGCCAGCGCACGTCCCGCAGCAGCTTGCGGACCAGCACCAGGGTCATGATCGGGACCTCTCGCTGACGCTCGGGGGTGGCGGGATCGACAGGCTCAGAGATTATTTCCGGGGCGGCGGCGTGTCCACGGCGGTCGGTGGCGACCGGGGACCGAAGGCGTTCACCACAAAGGCACAAAGATCACACAAAGGAGCACAAAGAAGTACGGAACGAAGGCCCTGTCTTCCTTTGTGTTTTCTTCGTGTGACATTTGTGCCTTTGTGGTGAACACCTTCCGAAGCAGGACGCGGTCACGAGGATAACCGGAGACGGCTCAGCGCTGCGGCCGGTGGCGATCGGGCGGGATGTTCGCTACCATCACCGCTGTTCGTTCGCCGACCGCAGCCTCCCCGGGAGCGACAAGCCCACCGATGACCAAAGTGCGTTTCGGCCTGATCGGCTACGGCGCCTGGGGAAGCCACCACGCCCGGGCCATCGCCGCCGTCCCCGACGCCGAACTCGTCGCCGTTGCCGCCCACTCCGAGGCGAGCTGCGCGAAAGCTGTGGCTGACCACCCGCGGGCCAGCGTCACCGCCGATTACCGCGCGATGCTCGCCCGCGACGACCTCGACGTAATCGACGTGGTCCTGCCGTCGCACCTGCACCACGCTGCTGCGAAGGACGTGCTCCTCTCCGGCCGGCACCTGCTGCTCGAAAAGCCGATGGGCCTGGACCTGAGAGAGTGCGACGAACTGAACGCCCTGGCCCGCGAGCGGGGCAAGGTGCTGGCCGTCGGCCACGAGTTGCGCGTCTCGTCGCTGTGGGGGCGGGTCAAGGAACTCATCGACGCCGGGGCGGTCGGCGAGCCGCTGTACGCGCTGATCGAACTGTGGCGGCGGCCGTACCGGCTCGGCTCCGGCGGGTGGCGGTACGACTCCGCCCGCGTCGGCGACTGGATTCTCGAAGAGCCGATCCACTTCTTCGACCTGGCCCGGTGGTATTTCGCCGGGGCGGGCGAACCGGTGTCCGTGTCCGCCGCCGCCAACGGCAAGCGGCCGGACCATCCGGACCTGCACGATAATTTCACCGCGACGGTCGCGTTCCCCGGCGGCCGGTACGCTGTCGTCTCGCAGACGCTCGCCGGCTGGGAGCACCACCAGACGGTGAAGCTGACCGGCACCGCCGGGGCGATCTGGGCGGCGTGGAGCGGGGCGACGGACCGCACCTTCGAGCCGACGTTCCGCCTGACTCTGATGCGCGGCGACACGGTCGCGGACGAGCCGATCGCCAGACCGTCGGGCGAGGTGTACGAACTGGTCGAGCAGATCGCCCGGGTGGCCGCCGCGGTGCGGACCGGCTCACCGGTGGCGTGTACCGGGGAGGACGGGCGCTGGTCGGTCGCGCTGTGTTTGAAGGCCCGCGAGTCGCTGGCCGTCGGCCGGCCGGTCCCGCTTTCCGGGGAGTAAGCCTTTGGGGACGAACGACCCGAAGCCGTGGTACGCCGAGGTCACGCGGTATCAGTGGCTCGTGCTGGCGGTCGCGTCCGCCGGGTGGGTGTTCGACGCCTTCGAGGGGCAGCTGTTCAACCTCACCCGCGACCAGATGCTCTCGGACCTGATCGGCGCGGGGCCGGAGCCCGCGGCCGACCGGCGGTGGTGGGGGGACGTGTTCCTGGCGGTGTTCCTGCTCGGCGGTACGCTCGGCGGGGTGCTGTTCGGCTCGCTGGCCGACCGGATCGGCCGCAAGCCGACAATGGTCGTCACCATCCTCTTCTACTCCGTCTTCTCCGGGCTGACGTTCTTCGCCACGGACCTCTGGCACGTCGCCGCGTTGCGGTTCCTGGTGGCCGTCGGCGTCGGCGGCGAGTGGGCGGTGGCGGCGGCCCTGGTGGCGGAGGTCTTCCCGGCTGAAGCTCGGGCGCGGGCGTCCGGCATCTTCCACGGCACCAGCGTGCTCGGGGTGTGGCTGGCGGCACTGGCCGGGCTGGCGGTGGGGAGCGAGTGGCGCTACGCCTTCGTGATCGGCGTCGTCCCCGCGCTGCTGGTGGTGTGGGTGCGGGCCAGCATCAAGGAGCCGGAGCGCTGGGAGCGGACCGCGACAGTCGGCGGTCGGCGGGGGAGCCTCCGGGAACTCTTCGGCGACCGGCGCTGGGCGCGGTCGGCCATCCTCGGGTTATTGTTGGCCGCTGTCGGGCTGGGCACGTTCTGGGGCGTCACCGTGGCTGGGCAGGACTTGGCGAAGGATTTACTGGTGCGCTCCGGGGTGCCGACCGAGGAAGCCGACGCGCGGGCCAAGTTCGCCTACGGGATCGTCCAGACGGCCGGGGCCGGGGTCGGCATGTTCTGCTTCGGCCCGCTGGCGGAGCGGTTCGGCCGGCGCGGGGCGTTCGCGCTCTTGCACGCCCTAGCCCTGGTCGTCGTCCCGGCGACGTGCTACCTGCCGCAGACCTACGGGCAACTCCTCGGCGCGCTGGTGGTGTACGGGTTCGTGACGGTCGGCATTCATGCCGGGTACGCCGTGTACTTCCCGGAGTTGTTCCCGGACCATCTCCGATCGACCGGGGCGGGCGTGTGCTTCAACGGCGGCCGACTGCTGGCGGCCCCGATCCTGCTGCTGTCGGCCGAGCTGAAGGCCCGGATCGGCCTACACGACGCGGTGAGCCTATTGGCCGGGCTGTTCCTGCTCGGGCTGGTGGTGATCTGGTTCCTGCCGGAGACCAAGGGGAAGCCGCTGCCGGAGTGAGGTACGGGTCTTGTAGGTCGGG
>DASSAT010000823.1:0-3779 GCA_035699305.1 Fimbriiglobus sp.
CCAGCTGCCGCCCGTGATCGTGCCGCAGCCGGAGACGGTCGCCCCGGTGTCGGTCCCGGCCGCCACGCCGGACCCGTATCTGCCGCCAGTGCCCGAGTTGCCGATCGGCCTGCCGCCCCCGCCACCGGCCGAGCGCCCGGCGAAGTCGTGACCGATCTCATGCAACCAGGCGAGCGGGTGTTCCACTCGCGGTCGTACTCCGCCTGACCGGCGGGAGCCTTCGACCGGTCCGCCGCGCCGGCGGGGTAACTGCCCATACCGGCGAACGGCAGCGGCCCGACCGCGCCGCCGGTCGCGGTGAACGGGGCGGTGTCCTTGCAGTAGCCGTGCGTGCGGAGCACGAACGACCGGACGTGCCCCGGCTTCACCGGCGGCAGCCCCGCGGCGTCGAACTCGACCGTCACCTCGTCCCCCGGGCCGCACAGCACGAACCGATCATCGACGGCGGTTAGCAGCGCTGTCACATCGCCGGTGCGGGTGAGCCGGCCGCGCCATCGGCTGACGGCCACCGGCTCGGTGCGGTCGTCGGTGTACCCGGCCGGCGTCCGCTTGCCGGCCGGCGTCACCTCCTTCATGAACCCGCGATGCACCAGCGTCGCCCGGCTCACGGGCAGCGAAATGGCGGGAGGGGCGTCGATCGCCGGGGCGAGGTAGACCTGGTCCCAGTAGATTTGCAGGTTCGTGCGGACGCGGAGCTTCAGCCCCTTCGTCCCGGCCAGCCCCGGCACCTCGCGGGTCATCACCTTGGGCAGCCCGGCGGGGAAGCCCAGTTCGCCGAGCGGCTCCCACTTGCCGTCCGCCGTCTGCCGCTCCAGCACCGGCGCGGTCATCGGCACCCCGGCCTGCGCCGCGGCGTAGATCGCCTCCGGGTACGGGTAGTCGGTCCAGCCGGCGAGGACGAGGAACACTCGTTTGCCGTCGGCCAACCCGGCGAGTTGGTTGCCAAAGTCGAACTCGACCGAGTGGTCCTCCGCCATGCCGATCCAGGAGCGGTGAGCGAATTCGTCCACGGCGTTGCCGTCGCGGACGCGGACCGCGGCGGTCACGTCCCGGCCGCGCTGGTCGGTTGCTTTCAATGGGGCGAAGCGCTCGCGGAACGCAAGGAGTTCCTGCGTCGGCGGCGGGCCGCCCGCGGCGAAGCGCTCGTCTGGGTGGACCTCGACGCCGGCCGGGTGGTCGATCACGTCGAGCCGCAGACGGTCGAGGTACGTCATCTCGTCCATCGGCTCCGCGATCTTGATGATGTACCGTCCGTTCCGCGGTACGAGTTGGCCCGGCTCGATCTTGACGGACTCTTCCGGCCGCGGCGGGCGGGTGGTGCCGTCCGCGCTCGTCTCGCCGAGCGCCCCAGCCCCGAGGAAGTCGGTGACATAGCGGAACCGCTCGCCGTCCCAGGCCAAGAGCACCGGGCAGGAGCCGCCGCGGCGGTCGGTCTCGGGGATCGTGGTCAGCTTGCACGTCGAGAGGTTCAGTTCGGACTGCGGCACGCCGTCCGGCCAGCGGATGCGGATCGCGTCGGCGGCGTCGGCCCGCCCCAGCCCAAGCACCAGCGGCAGCCGCGACTGGCCCAGTCCGGCGGAGAGGGTCGTATTCTCGACGCGGGTGCGGACCGGGCCGGCCAGCGCCGTGACGGTCGCCCCGATCGCGTCGGCGTTGGTCCGCAGCACCGGTGGGGACGCCCGCTCGCGCACGCCGGTCAGCTCGATAAGCAGCCCGTGGTTGCCGTTGCCCGTGCCGCGGAAGACAGCCAGACCCGCGCTGGCCGACCACGTAACGATGTCTTGGTTGCAGTCGCCATCGAGATCGCAGGCCGCGACCGCGAGCAGGACCGGGATCGCGTCGGCAGCCGGCCCGAACGCCCCCGGGCGATGGGTCAGCTTGCCCCGGCCGTCGCCTTGTAGGAAGACCGGCTTGCGATCGACGGAGAGTCCGACGACGTCGGTCCGCCCGTCGAGGTCGAGGTCCACCGCCTGGGCCTGCTTGAGGTGTGGCGAGTCGATCGTCCCCGCGGCGAACCGGCCCGCCGTGTCGGTGGCGATGGCGTCGGTCTTGCTCGTCAACAGGGCTGGCCGCATACCGAGCAGAAGCAGGTCCGATTGCCCGTCGCCGTTGGCGTCCAGGACTAGCCCGCCGGTCCACGTCGCCGACTCGGCATGGACCGGCGCGCCGCGGTGGAACCGCATCAGCCGGTCGTTGAGGACGACGGTCGGGGGTTCGTTGTCGGCCAGGATGAGCAGGTCCACGTCGCGGTCCGCGTCGAGGTCCGAGACAACGAACGATGTGACCGCTCCGGTGGCGGGGAGCGCCGTCAGCCCCTCGGCCGGGCGGAACTTGCAGGTCAGCGGCTTCGGCGGTTCGCCGGGCTTGACCGGCGGCGCCTCGCCGACGTTGAGTTGCACCATGACCCCGTTGACGGATCGGGTGAGGACGGCGTCCAGGTCGCCGTCCTGGTCGAGGTCCACCCACGCCGACCCGGCGAAGATCCCGGTCAGTTTGTCGAAGCCCGCCTCCTTGGACTTGTCGGCGAACTTCTTGCCGTCCTCGTTGCGCAGGAGTCGCACGCCGGCCGGGCCGGTCAGGAGCAGGTCCGACCGGCCGTCGTTGTCGAAGTCCCCGACCGAGCAGCCGATGCTCGCGGACATGCCGAGACCCATAGCCTCGGTCACGTCGGTGAAGGTGCTGTTACCCTCGTTGCGCAGGAGCAGGTCAGAGAGCTTACCGTTTCGCAGGACGGCCGAGAGCAGCAGCAGGTCGGGGCGGCCGTCCTTGTCGTAATCGAACCGCACGAGTGTGCCGCCGAAACGGCTGCGAGCAGTCTGGTTCGGGCCGGGGTCCGGGATCGCCAGCCACCGGACACCGTCGGCAAGCGTGACCTTCAGCGCCGTGTCCTTCTCGAACATCGGCAGTGGGCCGACGGCCGGCGGCTCGCCCGGCGGCTTGCCGATCACCGTGGCGTACTTGCCGAACTCGGTGTACAGGTCCCGGCTCTGCTCCTGCCAGGGGTGGTTCGTCAGCGCGTTAAACTCGGCGAGCAACCGCGTCCGCTCGTCCGGGGTGGTGGCGGTGTGGGAGATGAGGCCGTAGCGGGCCGCATTCAGGTACGGGTTGAGCGCCAGCGCCTTGGCGAACCGCTCGCGGGCCTGTGGCGACTCCTGCGGGTTGGCGTCGCACTGGGCGAGGAACAGCCAGGCGTGCGGGTCGGCCGGGTCGATCCGGGTGACGGCCTCGAAGTGCGAGGCGGCGGTCTGCGGGTCGCCGCGATACTTGGCGATCACCCCGAGGTTGTGGTGGGCGTAGGGGTTGTTCGGGTCGGCCGCGAGGATTTGGCGGAAGACCCCCGCCGCCCGGTCGAGGTTGGCGGGGGACTGGTCGGCGTTGTACAGGGCGATGCCGAGGTTGACCTTCGCATCCGTCCAGTCCGGGGCGAGCCGGACCGCCTCCTCGAACGCCGCGACCGCCTTCGGGTAGCCGTCGGCGAACTGTTCCATGTAGCCGACGCCGCGGGCGTTGGCGCGGGCCGCGGCCGCGAGGTCGGACGCTGGTGGGCGGTCGCGGAACCAGACGGACCAGACCACGACCCCCGCGGTGGCGAGGAGCAGGAGGACCGCGAGCAGACCGAACAGCCTCCGCCGCGGGGGCGTCGGGGCCGGGGCGGGGGAGGTCATGGACGAGTCCTGTCTTTCTGTAGGGTGGGCCGAGTCTTCGAGGCCCGACGCTCTTGTTCCCTCCCCCCTTGGGGGGGAGGGCTGGGGTGGGGGGTACGGGGCGTCACCCGGCTG
>DASSAT010000824.1:0-7187 GCA_035699305.1 Fimbriiglobus sp.
CCCGGGTCGTGGTCCTCGAACCCGACCGAGATGGTGTCGTCGTTCTCGACCACCCGGTCGAAGTTCCGCTCGGCGTGGAAGTAGACCTGCTCGGCGCCCTTCTTGTCCTCGAAGCGCAGTTCGTTGAAGTTCGCCTCCGTCCCCTTGAGCGAACTGCGGGTCTTGAGGCCGCTCTGGGTGCGGTGGTCCGGCAGGGCGTAGGGGGGCATCTGCTCGGCGTTGTACACCGAGCCGACGATGATCGGCTGGTCCGGGTCGCCTTCGAGGAAATCGACCACCACCTCCTGGCCGATCCGGGGGATGTGGATCATCCCCCATTGCTTGCCGGCCCAGAGGGTGGCGACCCGGACCCAGCAGGAACTGTCGGCGTCGTTCTTCCCCTGCCGGTCCCAGTGGAACTGGACCTTCACCCGGCTGTACTTGTCGGTGAAGATCTCCTCGCCGGGCGGGCCGACCACGGTGGCGGTGTGCGTGCCGGCGACGCGGGCCTTCGGGGTGGCCTGCGGCGGGCGGAACGGCAGGCCGGCGGGGATGCAGGTGAAGCTGTTTTGGTAGGCCGGCTCCGGGCCGTTCGCCTGGGTGTACTCGGCGGCGGCGTCGGCCGAGTGCGACACCCGGGTCAGGAGGTACTCGCCGTCGGCGTTGAAGTGCCGCTGGAGGGAGAACTTGTGGCCGGCGGCGAGCTGTCGGCAGCCGCTAGACCCCGCGATCGTCAGCCCGGGGGCCGCCTCCTGCTGCATGCGGATGCCGACGGTCCGGGAGTTGTCCTCGAAGATCTTCTGAACGTCCGACTTGCGGTCGCCGCCACCCGGGGCGACGCCGTCGAACCGCTGGGCGTAAGCCCCCGGGTAGTCGTACAGTTCGAGCTTGTCGTTGCCGCCCACCTTGAGCTTGTGATCGACCGTCCCGACCGTGACCGTCTCCTGGATTGTCTTGGTCGCGTCGAGGTGCTGGCCAGGCAGCTCGAAGCAGTGGTCCCAGAGGGTGTACTTGCCCGACCGCACCTCCTGGGTCTTGGCCCAGTAGTGCACCCGGTCGTCGGGCGGCCGGCCCCCGGCTATGGTCTCGTAGACCGCGGCTGTCGGGGCGGGCACGTCGGGGTGGCCGGCCGGGGTGTTCGCCACCACCAGTTTGTGCGCCCCGTCGGAGTGCTTGAAGAAGTAGTAGATGCCTTCTTCTTCCATGATCCGGCTGGCGAACGCCCAGTCCGTCTCCCGGTACTGGACGCAGTAGTCCCGGGGGTGGAAGGTGCCCTGGACCTGCCAGTCCACGTCGAACCCGGCGAACACCTGCTTGAGGATGTCCGGGACGTTCACCTGCTGGAAGATGCGGCTCTGGGCCTTGCAGGTGAGCAGCCAGACCTGCGGGGCCACGGTGGCGGCGTATCGGACGAACGTCTGCCCGCCGTAGGGGCCGGACACCATTTCTCCCTGGCTGACCCGGTTGACGATGCCGTTGAAGTGCCGGTACGACCCGTCGGGCCGCTTCAGGGCGACGGTGGCCGACTGCCCGAGCAGCTTGTCGAAGGGGACGTCGGTGTCGCGCTCGGCCAGCAGGTCGAGCCGAAACTCGAACAACTCGGAGAGCGCCTCGGTGCCGGCGAACCGCGCCAGCAGCAGGGCGTCCGGGCCGAGCGGGGTAGTGACCGCCAGCAGTCGGCCGGCCTGGGAGTACTTGGGCATACCGTGCTCCGTGGGCGGCCCCGGGTGTCGATCGGCGTGGCCGGATGATACCACCGCCCGGCGGGCCGATCAATCGGCCGGGGTCACACACTAGAGTATCGCCGTCCGCTAGACCAGCGAACGGGCAATCGGCTCGGGACGGGGCTTCGGCTCGGCCCGCTGCCGCCACATGTCGATCAGGGCCAGGGTGACGGCCAGGGCCACCGGCCCCAGCACCATCCCGGTGATGCCGAACACCGCCAGCCCGCCGATGAACGCCAAGAGCGCCGGGACCGGGTGCAGCCGGAGTCGGCCGCCGGCCAGCCAGGCGTAGATGTAGTTGTTGATCGGCCCGGCCATCAGCACGCCCCAGGCGACGATCACCAGCGCGGCGCCCCACCGGTCGGCCAGCGCCAGCCCCACCGCCACCGGCGCCCAGACGAGGAAGGCGCCGACAATCGGCAGGATGCCGAGGACGAACATCACCACGCCCCACAACAGCGGGGCCGGCACCCCCAGCGCCCAGAACAGCAACCCTCCGGTCGCCCCCTGGATCGCCCCGGTGACGACGGCCGCGTACACGGTGGCGTGGACCGCGTCCGCGGTCCTGGTGAACAGGTGCTCGGCCTCCGGTCGGGTGACCGGCAGCAGCCTCCGCAGCCCGGTCAGCAGGTGGTCCTGGTCACGGAACGCGAAGAACAGGATGAACACCATCACCAGCGCCTGCAACAGCCACCACACCGACCCCGTGACGACCCGACCGACGTCGCCCAAGAGCGCCGCGACCGCCCGGCGGGCTGCCTGCTCGACGTCCACATGGGCGGCCACCCGGGCGGACAGATCGTTGAGCCACGGCACCCGGGCGACGGCCTGTTGCCAGCTGCCCGCGGTCATCTGCCGGACCTGCTGGCTGGCAACCCGCGCCTGCTCGGCCAACTGCTCGGCGACGAGGAGGACCGGCACCACGACGACCAGGACGACCACCGCGGTCGAGGCCACGGCCGACCACGTCCGGCTGGAGACGCGACGGCAGATCCACTCGTTGAGCGGGTGGGCGATGATCGCCAGCGCAACCGCCCAGGCGACCGCCGGCAGGAACGGCTCGACCAACCGGTAGCAGACGTAGACCCCGACCAGGGTCAGCCCGGCCAGCGCCGCCAGGTGAATCCACCCGCGCGGCACGTGCTCTTCCCGGGGCGGGCCGTTGGCCGGGGCGTCGGCGAGGTTGGACATGGCTCCTCCCATCGGCTGCGCAGACGGGGTGTCATCGGCCGGAGCTAGCAAACCGGGTGCCGCATTGTCTTCGCTTTTATGCTCAGCTCGGGAACGAGTAAGAACGACGGCACATCTTCTCGTTCCCAAGCTCTGCTTGGGAACGTAGTTCACGAAGCTCCGCTTCGCGGGTCGGGTCAGGCGGGGAGCTTCCCTTGCTGCCGGATAGCTCACCAAGCGGAGCTTGGCGACCTGCGTTCCCAAGCTCTGCTTGGGAACGAGAAGAGAGAAGATCGGCTCGGGTATGAGAAGACAGCGACGGCACATGCGTTGCACCTTCCCCCGGACACCCACCCACGGAGGCGACCATGCCCACCACAGTTGCAGATGTCGTCGCGAAGTCGGCGACCGGCCTGACCGGCCACCCCGGCCGAGACGTGCGGCCCGAACCACATACCCGATCCCTGATACCGGCCAACGTCGGCGACACCGAACGGTTGGCATCGCTGGCCGCCGGGGCCGCCCTGCTTGGGTACGGCCTGACCTGCCGCGGGCTGAGCGGGGTGATCCTGCCGGCCCTCGGCGGGGCGCTCCTGCTGCGCGGGGCGACCGGTTCCTGCCCCGCGTACCAGGCGCTCGGAGTCAGCACCCGCGAAGACGCCGAACGGTACGGCGTCGCCGCCGGGCACGGGGTCAAGGTCGAGGAGGTGATGACGGTCAACAAGCCGGCCGGCGAGCTGTTCGCCATGTGGCGGCAGTTCGACCGGCTGCCGCGGTTCATGGACCACCTCACGGAGGTGACGATGCTCGGCGACGGCAAGTCGCACTGGGTGGCGAAGGCGCCGTTCGGGTTGTCCGTCGAGTGGGATGCCGAGATCGTCACCGAGAAGCTGGGCGAGGTGATCGCCTGGCGGTCGCTGCCCGGCTCGGACGTGAACACCGCCGGGTCGGTCCACTTCACCCCGGCACCCGGCAATCGCGGGACGGAGGTGCGGGTGACGCTCAAGTACGACCCGCCGGCTGGCCAATTCGGTGGCTGGGTGGCGTCGTTCTTCGGCGAGGAGCCGGGCCAGCAGGTCCGGGCCGACCTGCGGCGATTCAAGCAACTTGCGGAAGCGGGGGAAATCCCCACGGTCAAGGGTCAATCGGGTGGGCAGGCGTGACCCCCGGTTAGCCGCGAGGCGGGAGCCGAGCGCGGAAGCTAACCCGTGGAGATGACCCCGTTTGGCGCGGCGTTTGCGAAAGGTTTGACCCTCCAGATGGGCCAGTCACACGTGCATCGCTACCGGAGGCCGTTGCTGGCCCGCATCGAGCAGGGGGACATCGACCCGCCGTTCGTGATCTCCCACCGGTTTAACCAGTCGGAGGCTCCGGGCGCGGATCGACTTTTCCTGCGCGAGAAGGAGGAGGGCACCAAGGTGGTGCTCAAACCCTGATCCCGGCTCCGGCCGGACCCCCCCACCTCGAACCTCACGCCTGATCCCGCTTCAACACACTCGTCATTCCGCCGGGGCGCACCGCACAGTGCCGCCCCGGCCGTCTTGCGCACCCGCGTTCGCGCCGCGCGGAACCCGGCTGCCAGGTCCCGCTGCCTTGTGGACCGGCATCCGAATTGCCGGTCGGTTGACGGCCCGATCGCCCCCGGGCGCGTCATGTCACAACCGACAGGAGGAGATGCCATGCGGACGAGGGTACGGATCGGCGGGGCGGCCCTGATGTTGGCCTTCGCGGTCACGGCCGGGGCCCAGGAGCGAAGGGACGACGACAAGCCGTTGACCGACGCCGAGTTCGTCAAGAAGGCGGCCAGCTGCGGCCTGGCCGCGGTCGAGATGGCAAAGATCGCCAAGACCCGGGCGACCGACCCGGACGTCAAGCGGTTCGCCGAGAAGATCGTCACCGAGCACACCAAGGCGAACGAGGAGCTGTCGAAGATCGCCAAGGCGGCGAACATCCCGGTCCCGACGCGGCCGGGCGCGGAGGAGCAGCGGCACGTGGACATGATCCGCGACTACAAGGGCGCGGACTTCGACAGGGTGTTCGTCAAGCACATGATCGACGGTCACGAGATGGGCGTGAAGCTGTTCACCAAGGCCACCAAGGAGTTGAAGAACGAGAAGTTGCAGGACTTCGCCGAGAAGACCCTGCCGGCGCTCAAGGACCACCTGGACATGGCCAAGAAGATCCAGGAACGGCTCGAAAAGAAGTAACCCCGGTGGAGAGGCGGGAGTGTGGGTCTCCGGCAGTCCGTCGCGCATGCGACGGGCTGCCGGAGACCCCCACTCCCGTCTGAATTGTGCCCCACCCGCCGGCGCGGGTTTTGCCGCCGATTCCCCGTCGCCCGTTCGCATCAAGGAGACACCGCATGGCAGCCAGGAACCTGAAGGACATGTTCGTCGATCTGCTCCAGGACGCCTACAGCGCCGAGACCCAGCTGACCAAGGCGCTGCCGAAGATGGCCGGAGCGGCCGACAACGCCCAGCTGCGGGCCGCGTTCGAGCAGCACCTGCGCGAGACCGAACAGCAGGTCCGCCGGCTCGAACAGGTCGGGCGGAAGTGCAACTGCGACCTGGACGAGAACACCTGCGAGGCGATGGAGGGCTTGATCGAGGAGGGCGAGGAGATCATCGCCATGACCGCCGACCCGGACGCCAAGGACGCCGGTCTGATCGCCGCCGCCCAGAAGGTCGAGCACTACGAGATCGCCACTTACGGCACCCTCTGCACGTGGGCGGAGCAACTCGGGATGCCCGACGCCAAGGACCTGCTGGGCCAGTCGCTCGCCGAGGAGAAGGCGACCGACGCGAAGCTGACCCGGCTGGCCGAGTCGGTGATCAACGCCCACGCTGCCGCGAAGTAAGACCAGACTCCCCCTCTCCCCTTGGGGTGCTCTGTTGAGACCCTGGCGAACGGGGTCCAGTTTTCAGCCCGAAGGGCTGGGAGTTCTCAGCCCAGGGCGCAGCCCTGGGTGGCCCGCAGATAACCACCCCAGCCCGAAGGGCTGGGACAGCAGGGCGACTCGTTGTCCCAGCCCTTCGGGCTGGAGAGGGCTGGGATCGCCGCCCCAGGGCTGCGCCCTGGGCTGAGAACTCCCAGCCCTTCGGGCCACATTCCGGGCGACCACACCCCCGGACAGGGTTTCAACAAAGCACCCTTGGGGGAGAGGCGAGGAAGTAACGCGGCCCGCGGGTCGGACCCGCGGGCCGCTGCGTTGACCGCCTCCGCGACTTACCTCCTGTCGGGGGTGGCGCCCGGCGTGCGGCCGTTGGCGGCCCGCTTCAGGACGATCACGAAGTCCGCTTTGTCGGCCATCCGGTCCGCCCCGAGGGCGGTGCCCGGCGGCGGCGCCGGTCGGGCACCCGGCGGCGGCGCCGGTCGGACCGGGGCCGCTGGCCGGCCGTCGTGGAGGGCCACGCTCAGGAAGTCGCCGCCGTGGACGAAGACCCCGGTCTTGGTCTGGTTCGCGGCCGGCGAGCCGGGGATCGGCCGGGCCGGGGGCGGCGCGCCCGGGGCACCCGGGCGGGCGCCCGGAGTGGCGTCCGTCTCCGTCACCCGGATGGTGTTGTTGGGCCCGAGTTCGAACCGCATGGGCTTCATGTCGGCGCCCGCCCCGGTGAAGGTGGCGACGTTGTTGCGGATGGAGACCGTCTTGTCCTTGAGGTCGGCCTTGGCCTGGCCGTCCTTCGCGCAGTAAAGGACCGTCCAGTTCCCATCCAGCGACGCCGCCCGGGCGGCGGGTTCGCGGCCCGGCGGTTGCGCGGCCGGCTGCGGGGGTTGGGCGAGGACGACAGCGGTCAGAAGCGTGGCGTACATCGGCATCCTCCTGCGGCCTGGCCTCGGAGTGGCAGTCGCGGCCCCCAGGCCCGGGCCGCGAGCGGTGGTCCCTTTCGCCAGAACGATTTGGCAGCGCCCGGGGAGGCACACCGGACCAACCGCTGTGGGGAGGTGAGCGGTTCGATGACGGCGGCGCCCGCCCATCCGGGGCGGGCGGCCCAGGCCGGCGATGCGGGACGGGCGGTGTCCGCTGCAACGGATGTGCCGCCCGGCAGTCAAGACCGCGGGTTCGGGAACAGGCGGTGTCCGAAAACGGGACATCGCAGCCCGGAGCGCATGCGACGGGTAAAGGCTCACGCCCGTCGCTGCTCCGAAAGCACACTCTGTCGAAATCCTTGCTTGCGTAGGGTCAGTAGTTCCGATTCGGAGTCTCTAGGGAACTTTCGCCCGATGTCCTTTGTGGTGTAGAAGTTCCGTTCGGTGATGTGGTGGGTTATTGCGGGGTGTGTCCGGGCAGCCTCCGGTTGCGGTTGTCGCGTCGAA
>DASSAT010000825.1:0-3264 GCA_035699305.1 Fimbriiglobus sp.
CCCTCGGGACGCCCGGAGCCGCCTCTGGGCAAGGCGACCGAGTGGGTCAACGTCGAGCGCAACGGCAAGCGCTACCGCCGCGAGACCAACACCATGCCCCAGTGGGCGGGCTCGTGCTGGTACTACCTGCGCTACCTGGACCCGAAGAACGACAAGGCGCTGGCCGACCCGGAGAAGCTGCGGTACTGGCTGCCGGTGGACCTGTACGTCGGCGGGGCCGAGCACGCGGTCCTGCACCTCTTGTACGCCCGGTTCTGGCACAAGGTGCTCTTCGACCGCGGGCACGTCGGCTGCCCCGAGCCGTTCCAGCGGCTGGTCAACCAGGGGATGATCCTGGGTGAGAACGGCGAGAAGATGTCCAAGAGCCGCGGCAACGTGGTCAACCCGGACGACGTGATCCGGGAGTACGGGGCGGACAGCATGCGCCTCTACGAGATGTTCATGGGGCCGCTGGAGGCGGTCAAGCCCTGGAACATGCGCGGCGTCGAGGGCGTCTACCGGTTCCTGTCCCGCGTCTGGCGGCTGGTGATCGACGACGCGGCCGAGACGCTGAAGCTGCACCCCGGCGTGACCGACGCCGAGCCGGACAAGGAGACGCTGCGGCAGCTGCACCGCACGATTCAGAAGGTGACGGAAGACACCGAGGGGATGCGGTTCAACACCGCGATCTCGGCGATGATGGAGTTCACCAACCACCTGACCGGTGTGAAGGGCCGGCCGCGGACGGTGCTGGGGCCGCTGGTGCTGTTGCTGGCGCCCTTCGCGCCGCACGTCGCCGAGGAGTTGTGGGCGGCGCTGGGGCACAAGACCACGCTGGCCTACGAGCCGTGGCCGACGTTCGACCCGGCGCTGACGAAGGCCGACGAGATCGAGATTCCCGTGCAGGTGAACGGCAAGCTGAAGGCGAAGCTGCTGGTGCCGGCCGAGACAGACGAGAAGGGGCTGGAGGCCGCCGCGCTGGCCGACCCGAAAGTGAAGGAGCAGATCACCGGCAAGACCGTGAAGCTGGTCAAGGTGGTGCCGAAACGGCTGGTGAACATCGTCGTCGGGTAGGGCACGCACCGCATACCGTCATCTGTCTATAGCCCCGAAGGGGCGGCCGATAATAGCCAGGGGTGAAACCCCTGGAACCCACGAGCAATAACCTCGTAGCCCCAACGGGGCGACCGAATGCGGAGTCTGCTCCGTTCGGTCGCCCCGTTGGGGCTACGGCCTCTTTTCTCGCTCCTGTCCAGGGGTTTCACCCCTGGCTATTATCGGTCGCCCCGTTGGGGCGAAGGCAGCTTACGGTGCGTGCCCTACGCCGCGCGCTTCGACGTGTACAGGTCCAGCCCCGGCTTGCCGAGGATCGCGGCGAATGCCTTGCGAATCTGCTCGTGGCCGTCTTGGAGCAGGAAGTCCGAGTCTCTTCCCTTCGCCTTCGAGCCGAGGACGTAGTACCCCGGCTCGTCCGTCTCGATGCGGCCGGCCAACTCGGCCACCCGCAACTCCGAACAGAGCGACAGGTCCGGCCGGTAGCCGACGTTGGCGATCACCCGCTCCACCTCCCACGTCATCGGCTTGCCGCCGACCCGCGCCGACACCCGGAACCCCTGGTCCGGGCCGGCACACACCAACTCGTCGATCTGCGCTTGCGGGTGGTATTCCAGGTTGCCGTCGCAGCGCGCGGCGAGCTGATTCGCGCGGACGGCGAGTCGGTCGCGGTCCTTGAGCGCGTCGCCGGGGACGCGCGGCAACGGCTGCTGGCCGCGTGGGGCGCTATTCAGCCAGACGATCCACGTCGCCTGGTCGGACTCGGCCAGCGTGGCGAGGTCGCAGACGGTGGTCGCGGCCGTGTAGCCACCGCCGATCAGGACGACGCTCTTGCCGGCGTAGGTGCCGCGGCGATTGCCGAGCACGTCCTCGGGCCAGTAGGTCATGTGCTGGCGGGCGGAGAGTTCCCCCGCGGCGGGGAGGCCGCCGTCGCCGACCCAGTTCGGCCGGCCGAAGGTGCCAGTACAATCGAGCACCACGTCGGCGGCCTCGAAGTGCTCGTGCCCCTGCGCGTCGCGGACCAGCAGTCGGAACGGCGGCAGCGGCCTGCGGGGGTCGATGGGGTCGGTCTTCCGCCACCCGGACCGGCCGACCGCGACCACGCGGGTCTGGAGCTTCACGCAGTCGCGCAGCGCCGACGACTCCGCGAGCGGGACGAGGTACGCGTCGCGGAACTCGCGCCCGGTGACGGTCTCTGTGACGGCGGGGAGTTCGAGGGTCGGGCTGTCGCGGAGGAGGGCTTGCCGGCCGAGCGGGGTGGCGTTCATCCCGAACGGGGTGAACATGCGGACGAATCCCCACCGCTCGACGTGGGCGGCCGCGGAGCCTTGCTCGAAAACAGCGACCGGCAGCCCGGCGGCCTTCGCGTAGAGCGCCGCTTCGAGGCCGACTGGCCCGGCGCCGAGTATCGCGATGCGGGGAAGAGACGGCTTCTGCATCCCGGCCTCCGTGCCAGACTGTCCGATCCGCGACCGTCCGGGAGCGGTCTTCGCCTGCCCGCTCCCGGACTCCGTGCCAGCGTGTCCGAGCCGCGACCGTCCGGGAGCGGTCTTCGCCTGCCCGCTCCCGGACGGTCGCGGCTCGGATGAGTGGCGAACGCGCGATTGTAGACCGGCCCCGGCCGGCGGCTCAAGCGGAAACGGTGACGCTTCGCTGTGAGTCGGTATGTGATTGGTGAATGGCGATTGGTGATCGCAATTCACCAATCATGTGGCTCCATTCGGCCGCGGCGGGTTCGCCTCCAGCGCCTTGATCTTCGCCACCCGCCGGACGTGCCGCTCCTCGCCGCTGAACTTCGACGCGAGGAACGACCGCACCAGCTCCCGGGCCAGTTCCGTGCCGATCACCCGCGACCCGAGCACCAGCACGTTCATGTCGTCGTGCTCGACCCCCTGGTGGGCCGAGTAGGTGTCGTGGCACAGCCCGGCCCGGATGCCCGGCAGCTTGTTCGCCGCCACCGACGCCCCGACCCCCGACCCGCAGACGAGGATGCCCCGTTCGGCCCGCCCGGCCTGGATCGCCACCCCGACCGCCGCCGCGAAGTCCGGGTAGTCATCCGGCTTGCCCGGCTCGAACGTGCCGACGTCCTCGACCTCGTGGCCGAGCGACTCCAGTTCGCGCTTCAGGAACTCCTTCAACTGGTAGCCGGCGTGGTCCGCCCCGATTACGACGCGCATGGGTAGCCCCCTTTTGCGGTCTGCTGCTGGCTCTCGCCGGGCCGCCACGGAGGGC
>DASSAT010000826.1:0-6286 GCA_035699305.1 Fimbriiglobus sp.
CGCGAGCGGATTCCGAAGACCGCTCGCGGAGCGAGCGGACTACACTTGGGCGGGATGGCAAGTTGGGTAAAATCGGCACCCTGAATCGGACTTGGGGTCCGGATGCGATTGAAGCTAAGATTTCCCCCGGCCGATTGTACCGCCATCGGCCGGGGGGACCGTCGGCCGTCCGAGCCTGTCGCCGGTAGCCCCACGCCGGCCGGTTTGCTACAACAGAAGTCTTGTACGGCCCTTATGCCGGAAAGGTGGGCGACGTGTACCGGATCGGGTACAGGCACCAACGGACCCTGCGCGCCGCCGCCGAAGTGCGGGGTACCGGGTTCGTGACCGGCTGCACCGTCCGCCTGCGGCTGCTCCCCGCCCCACCGGACGCCGGCGTCGCCTTCGTCCGGACCGACCGGCCGGGCCGACCCCGCGTCCCCGCCCGGGCCGACCGGGTCACGGACACCAACCGCCGCACCACCCTCGGGCCGCCGGAGGCCGGCGTCACCCTGGTCGAACACGTCCTGGCGACGCTCGCCGGGTTGCGGGTGGACAACTGCACAATCGAACTGGACGGCCCCGAGCCGCCGGGCCTGGACGGGTCCGCCCACGGGTTCCTGGAGGCGGTCCTGGCCGCGGGGGTCGTGCTCCAGCCGGCCCGCCGCGAAGTGTGGACCGTAACCGAGCCGGTCCTGGCGTCGCAGAAGGGGGCGACCATCGCCCTGCACCCGCCAGCCGCCGCCGGGCCGGTCCTGCGGGCCAGCTACATCCTCGACTACGGCCCGACCGCCCGCATCCCCCGCCAGGCGCACACCGTTACCGTCTCCCCGCAGACGTTCGCCCGGGACCTGGCCGGCTGCCGCACCTTCCTGCTCGAAGAGGAAGCCCACGTCCTCCGCGACCAGGGGATCGGCCGGCACCTGACCGCGAATCAACTGCTGGTCTTCGGGGCGCGGGGGCCGATCGACAACAAGCTGCGGTACGCCGACGAGCCGGCCCGGCACAAGGTCCTCGACCTGATCGGCGACCTGTCGCTGTGCGGGTTCGACCTGGTCGGCCACGTCGTCGCCTACCGGTCCGGGCATTCGTTGAACGTCGAGCTGGCCCGCGCCCTGGTGGCAAGGGCGGCCAGCAACGCGGCGGGGGTCACGCTGCCGACCCTCCCGCCGACCCGCGCCCGGCGGCGCGTGGCGGCCTGAACCAGAAGTCGGAGGTCAGAAGTCAGAGATCAGAAGTCAGATATTCCTCGACCTCTGACTTCTGACTTCTGACTTCTGACCTCTGACTTCTGACCTCTGTAATCCGGCGCCCCGGCCACGGACGGTCTGGCCGCCGACACGATGAAGGCTAGGACGGCATGACCCGGTTGCGGATCGCGGTCGTCGGGGTCGGGCACCTGGGGCAGCACCACGCCCGCATCCTCGCCGGCCTGCCCGATGTCGAGTTGGTCGGCGTCGCCGACTCCAACAGCGACCAGGCCGTCGCTGTTGCCCGTCGCCTGAACACCCGCGCCTACGACCGATTCGAGCCGCTGCTCGGCCAGGTCGATGCCGTCTCGGTCGTCACCCCCACCAGCTTCCACCACCAGATCGCCGCCGAGTTCCTTCGCCGGGGCGTCCCCGTGCTGGTCGAGAAGCCGGTGTGCAAGACCGTCGCCGAGGCCGACGAGCTGATCGCGCTGGCCAAGGCCGCCGGGGTGCCGTTGCAGGTCGGGCACATCGAGCGGTTCAACCCGGCGTTCGAGGACCTGATCCGCCGGCCGATCGTCCCGAAGTTCGTCGAGGCCGAGCGGCACGGGCCGTTCACCGGCCGGTCGATCGACATCGGCGCCGTCCTGGACTTGATGATCCACGACCTGGACCTGATCCTGGCGCTGGCCGGCGGGCCGGTCCGCGAGGTCAAGGCGTTCGGGGTGGCGGTGCTCGGCGGGCACGAGGACATGGTCAACGCCCGGCTGGAGTTCGAGAACGGGTGCGTGGCCCACGTCACCGCCAGCCGGATCGCCGCTCGGCCAAAACGGCGGATGCGCATCTGGGCGCCGGAGGGGTACGCCGGCATCGACTTCGTCAGCCGCAAGATGTACCTGGTGCAGGTCAGCGACGAAGTCCGCCGGCACGGCCTGCGGGTGGACCGGCTGGACGCGGCGGCGAAGTCGCGGCTCAAGGACGAGGTGTTCGGCCGGCACCTGGAGGTGATGCAGGCGGACAACGACCGCAAGTGCGACCAGCTCACCGCGGAGCTGCGCAGCTTCATCGACTGCGTGCGGTCCGGCAAGCCGCCGCGGGTGCCCGGCGAGGCCGGCCGGGACGCGCTGGCGCTGGCCGAGCGGGTGCTGGAGGCGCTGCGGGCGCACCAGTGGGAGGGGACGCCGGGCGGCGCCGTCGGCCCGCACGGGATGCCCAAGCCGATCGGCAAGCTGTTCGAGGGCCGCCGCGACCAGAACGAGGCGGCCTGACCTGGGACCGCGGCCGTCCCGGCCGCTCTTGCTTCGACAGCAGAAGCGCTTCTCGATAACCCGGTAGGTCTCTGCTCCGTTCAGCAAGAGCGGCCGGGACGGCCGCGGTCCCAGGTCCGGCCGTCTTCGTTGCAGGTGGCGTCCGGGTCGGGTAGCCTGATGCGACCTGCCCGGAGCCTGCCGATGATCACACCTCCCCTCTCTCGCCGGACGTTCTTTCAGACCGCGGCCGGCGTCGCCCTGTCGGCCGGCCTCGCTCGCGCCGCCGACGAGGCGCCCCGCATCGGGCTGATCGGCTGCGGCGGCCGGGGCATGGGCGACGCCAAGAACGCCAGCCGGTTCGGTCGGATCGTCGCGGTCTGCGACGTGGACGCCGACCACCTCGCCAAGGCCGTCAAGCAGTACCCGGGCGCAAGGAAGTTCTCGGACTTCCGCAAGCTCCTGGAGCGGAAAGACGTGGACGTGGTCGTCAACGCGACCCCGGACCACTGGCACACGCTGGTGAACCTCGCCGCGCTCAAGGCCGGCAAGGACATCTACAGCGAGAAGCCGCTGACCCTGACCATCGACGAAGGCAAGCGGCTGGTGAAGGCGGTGAAGGCGAGCGGCCGCGTCCTCCAGACCGGCAGCCAGCAGCGCAGCGACCGGCGGTTCCGGCTCGCCGTTCAGGTGGTCCGCGCCGGCCGGCTCGGCAAGCTTGAGCGGGTAACGACGATCCTCCCCGCCGGCCCGGTGCAGGGTCCGTTCCAGCCGCAGCCGGTGCCCGCGGGGCTGAACTGGGACGTGTGGCAAGGGCAGACGCCGACACACGACTACATGAGGGAGCGGTGTCACATGTGGTTCCGCTACTGGCTGGAGTACAGCGGCGGCACGATGACCGACTGGGGGGCGCACCACAACGACATCGCGCTGTGGGCGATGGGCCTGGACCGCAGCGGCTCGGTGTCGGCCGAGGGCAAGGTGCTGGCGAAGCCGATCCCCGGCGGGTACACGGCCCCCGGCGAGTACGAGGTGGAGTACACCTACGCGAACGGGGTGCGGCACGTCTGCAAGAGCACGACGATCAACAGCATCTCCGGCACCGAGTCCCGCAAGCCGAAGCCGGGGGAGTTGCCGCACGGGGTCAAGTTCGAGGGGCCGGACGGCTGGCTGTTCGTGACCCGCGGCAAGATCGAGGCGAGCAGGCCCGAGATACTCAAGGACCCGGTGACGGAGAAGGAAGCTCAGGTCACCGTCAGCGACGACCATATGGGCAACTTCTTCGAGTGTGTGAAGACGCGCAAGCAACCCATCTGCGACGCGGAGATCGGCCACCGGTCGGTGTCGGCGTGTCACCTGGGGGTGATCGCGCTGCGGCTGGGCCGCAAGCTGCGCTGGGACCCGGCGAAGGAAGAGTTCGTCAACGACAAGGAGGCGAACGGCTACCTGGCGCGGGAGCAGCGCAAGCCGTGGACCTACGACGCGGTGTGAGTCACTGAACGACCTGGGTCGTGGGCTGTGGCGCCGGGGTCGGCGACTGCGACCGGGCCTGCTCGTATGCCTCGGTAGCCTGATCGAAGTCCGGCAGGCCGATGTGCTGGTCTATCTCGGCCCTGAGTTTGCGGATCTCGTGGACGAGGGGGTCGGCCATCACGGCATAGTACTGCTGCGGGTGGTATTTCGCCTTCTCCTGGTAGAGCTTGAACATCATCCGTTCCAGGTTGGCGAGCGCCTCCTGCGTCACCCGGAATCCGGCCTCGTTTCGCGTCATAGCACCACCCTCAGTACCCCTTTACGGGGCTGTTCGGTTAGCGCAGCGTGCTTGAGTGGGTTAACCTGGGAGAAGTACTCAAGCATCTGGAGGTATCGCTCGGAGCCGTCGGCGTAAGTGAAGACGTCGAACGGATACTTCCTCCGAATGATGCCCACTCTGGTGACCACGTTGTACTCGGACGGCTTCAAATCGCGGGTGAAGCCCCAGTCCGCCGGCAGCACCACGATCAGGTCGATGTCCTCCGGCTCATCTCTGCCCATTACGTAGCTGCCGTCAACGATCACTGCTTTCACCAGCCCCGACCGCCGGGCCTCGTCCAGGTACGTCCGCAGCTTCTCAGTCAGCCTCATCCGCTTGTCCGACTTCTGGAACCGACCGAAGACAGCCTCGACCTCCTCGATCGTACAATCGTGGACACCCTCCGGCAGGACGTTGTCCACCAGTTCGGGGATCGGCATGGGCGTCTCGCCGGAGGGGGTAAGCCCCGACCTATTATCCACGATCGGTCGAGCGCAGAAAAGCACCCGGGCCGCGGGTTCCGGTCCGCGGCCCGGGTGGGCGTGCCTCGTTCTCTGTCCGCGACTACTTCCGCGTCGGCGGCTCCGGCGGCAACAGTCGCGGGATCGGCGGCCTCGGCGCCGGGTCCGGCCTCGCCACCGTCTCGCGCTCCGGGGCCGTGCCGCGGGCCACCACCGGCGCCTCCAACAGCGGCAGTCCCGGCACCGCCGACGTCCGCGTCTCCACGCCGCGGCCACTGGTCAGCGACGCCACCGACCGGCCGCCGCCCCGGCGGTCCGGGTTGCGCGCCGCGATCCGCGACGGCGGCGTCCGCAAGGAGTCGATCCACGCCGCCTGAAGTTCGTCGGTCGAGCCGAAGCCGTACATCTGCACCGCCTGCTCCCAGTTGCGGTTGTCGTTCCGCATCCCGACGCCGACGAACTCCAGGAACTTCCGCTTGCCCTCACGGGCGATCAGGTACTGGCAGACCGAGTACCCTTGCGCGTACAGCACGTGCATGTCCCGCGGGTACTCCGTGAGGCTGAACAGCACGCCCAGCGGAATGCCGCGGCCCTGATTGAGCACCTCCCGGCACTTCACGTCGTGGGTGTACCGCTCCTCGTCGTTCTCGCTGAGCACCGACCCGCCCTCGTCGGCCCACCGCGGCACCGCCCGGCCGAAGTGGTGGGCCAGGACCGTATGCGTGACCTCGTGCGGCAGGACGCTGGTGAGCAGCTGCTTGGTCTCGCCGAAGATGTGCATCTCCTGGGACAGGACGGCTGGCTGGCGGTGGTCGAAGGTGAACGTCGTCGCCCCGCCGGTCCGCTGCAACGTAACCTGCACCCGCAGCGGGCACTTCTGCGGCCACCGCGGCATCTCGTACCCGAGCCAGTCCAGCGCCTTCTCCTTGCGGTAGTGCTCGGCGTAGTCGCCGAACGTCTTGGCGAGCTCCCGGGTCGGGGCGTCCACCACGAAGTTCTCGGTGGCGAAGCGTTCGCCGGCCGAGGCCGGACGGACGACGAGGAGGAGCAGGACGAGCGTGAGGGGGGCGGTCCGGCGAGGCGACATTCCGTTGGGCCTCCGGTGCCGGCGCGAGCGCAACTCTGACCGCCGGTCCGCGGGGCCGGGTCGGGGAGGGTGCGCGGTCGGCCGAGAGATCGAGAAGAGGGCACGACGCCCGACTTCCCTGGGGGCGTCGCAAGTCTACACGCAGCGCGCGTGCCGTGCCGCCTCGGCCGGCGCGGTCGGCGACTTTAACGTGCGGACCGCGACGGAGTTCGGGACCGGACCGGGTGTGCGGCCGGGGTCGGGGGCGGGCGAGAACCGGTGTAACTTGTACAAGTTGATGGAGGCGAGGTGTGGGGTGCGTAAGTTTTACAAGGCGAACCCCGAGCGGTAGCGAGGGGGTGACGCGCTCACCCCATAGGCATCAAGTTAGCTGGAAGTCCAATCGGCTGGGGTCGTTGAGGAGTTCGAACGTCCCCGGTCTGGCGCGTGTGTTTCTCCGACAGGTCGTCGCGACTACAACGGCCATGTTCTCGATCACACGCACCAACTCCTCGGACCGGCCCAACCCCGCCAGCAACTGGCCGACGAAC
>DASSAT010000827.1:0-5269 GCA_035699305.1 Fimbriiglobus sp.
GTTCGTCTGGACCGCCGATGCCGACTCCATCCTCGAACGCCTCAAACGGGTTATTCAACGGACTTCTGACTCAGGACACTAGAGCGCGTTTCACGATGGTTTAGCGTCTCCCGGGCCGCCACGGAGGGCGGCCCCTACCCGGTGCTCGTAGGGGCCGCCCTCCGTGGCGGCCCGTGCACCCGCTACACCATCCCGAAAAGTGCTCTAATCTGTGGAATCTGTGAAATCTGCGGATAACTGCCTTTGCCTTGTCGCGGTCCGGCTGCCCGATATAGTGAAAAGTTCCGAGAGATGAGGGTACTTCGATGGGTATGCAGTGCGCCGTCTGTGGCAAGAAGCCGGTGGGCGGCAACCAGAAGACCTACCGCGGGAAGGCCAAGTATCTTGGCGGGGTCGGCAAGAAGATCACCGGGATCAGCAAGCGGGTGTTCAAGCCGAACCTCCAGCGCATCCGAGTGGTCGAGAACGGCGAGACCGTCCGCAAGCGGGTCTGCGTCAAGTGCATCCGCAGCAACCGGGTGCAGCGGCCGCTCAAGAAGCCGGCGTTCAGCATGCAGTCCGTCTGACGGACAACGCAAAAGGCAAAACGCAAAACGCAAAAAGGAAGACCCTCTTACTTTTTGCGTTTTGCGTTTTGCCTTTTGCGTTCGGAAGAGAGGTCCGCCATGTCACTTTCGCGCGATGACGTTCTCCAGGTCGCCAAGCTTGCCCGGCTGGAGTTGACCGACGACGAACTGGCCCGGATGGGCGAGCAACTCAACCGCATTCTCGGCTACGTCGAACTGATCCGGCAGTTGGACACCGCCGGCGTCGAGCCGCTGGCACACCCGCTGCCGGTGCGGAATGTCTTCCGCGCGGACGAGCCGGCCCCGTCGCTGCCGATCGACGAGGCGCTGAGCAACGCCCCCAGCCGCGTCGGCGACTACTTCGGCGTCCCGGCCGTCTTCGACACGGAATAACGAACCACAGAGTCACAGAGGACACAGAGGGAAGAGACACCGAGGAAGAGAGAAAGAGAGTTTGAAGACGGGGGCTGCCCGATCTTCGGTTTGAAACCCTGTTTTCGTCTCTGTGTTTCTTCCCTCTGTGTCCTCTGTGACTCTGTGGTTCGTTCCTCTTCTTTCGAGCCTCCCATGTCCCTGACAGACCAGTCCGCCGCCGAACTCCTCGCCCTGCAAGAAGCCGGCCAGACCACCGCCGCCCAGATCGCCGATGCCTTCCTGGCCGCGGTCCGCGACCGGGAGCCGACCATCGGGGCGTTCACCCACTTCGACGAGTCGGCCGTCCGGCAGCAGGCCGCCGCCGTGGATGCGAAGCGCAAAGCCGGCGCGACACTCGGCCCGCTGGCCGGGGTGCCGGTCGCGGTCAAGGACGTGCTCTGCACCCGCGGCGTGCCGACCACCTGCTCGTCGAAAATCCTGGCGAACTACGTCCCGCCCTACGACGCCCACGTCGTCGAACGGCTGCGGGCCGCCGACGCGGTGTTGATCGGCAAGACCAACATGGATGAGTTCGCTATGGGCTCGTCCACTGAGAACAGCGCCATCCGGCCCACGCGCAACCCGTGGGACCCGACGCGCATCCCCGGTGGCTCGTCCGGCGGGTCGGCGGCGGCTGTGGCGACCGGGTTCGCCCCATTGGCATTGGGAACCGATACCGGCGGTTCGATCCGCCAGCCGGCGGCGCTGTGCGGCGTGGTCGGGCTGAAGCCGACCTACGGCCGGGTCAGCCGGTACGGGCTGGTGGCGTTCGCCAGTTCGCTCGACCAGGTCGGACCGTTCGCCCGCACCGTGGCCGACGCCGCGCGGCTCCTGGGCGTGATCGCCGGCCACGACCCGCGCGACAGCACCAGCGTCGATCAGCCGGTGCCGGACTACGCCGCGTCGCTCGACACGCCCCTATCGGGGCTGCGGGTCGGGGTGCCGCGCGAGTTCTTCGGCGAGGGGCTGGACCCGGAGATCGAGGCCGCCGTCCGGGCCGCGCTGGCGGAGTACGAACGGCAGGGCGCGGCGCTCGTGGATGTGTCGCTGCCGCACAGCCGGTACGCGCTGGCGGCGTATTACATCGTCGCCCCGGCGGAGGCGTCGTCGAACCTGGCCCGGTACGACGGCATGCACTACGGCCACCGCACCGCGGCGAAGGCGGACCTGGTCGGCACCGCCGCGCGGTCCCGCGACGAGGGGTTCGGCCCGGAGGTCAAGCGGCGGGTGATGATCGGCACCTACGTCCTGTCGCACGGCTACCGCGACGCCTTTTACGTCCAGGCGCTCAAGGCCCGCCGGCTGGTGAAGCAGGACTTCGACGAGGCGTTCGGGTACTGCGACGTGATCGCCGGGCCGACGACCCCGACGCCGGCGTTCCCGATCGGCGCCAAGTCCGACGACCCGCTGGCAATGTACCTGTCCGACGTGTACACGGTGTCGGCGAACCTGGCCGGCCTGCCGGGGGTGAGCGTGCCGTGCGGGTTCACCGCGGCGGGGCTGCCGATCGGCTTGCAGCTCCTGGTCCCGCCGTTCGAGGAGGAGCGCTTGCTGTGCGCCGCCCGTATGTACGAGAGCACCACCGACTGGCACACCAGACGGCCGCCGGTGTAGGATGTCGGCATGAGTACCGCAACGATCCACACGTCGGGGCAGGCGCCGCCCGCCCCGACACCTACCGGGGCAAGTAGCCGGCGGCTCCTTACTGCGGCCGACTTGGCCCTCTTCCCGAAATCCCTGCCGTCGGGTGACGTGAGGTGGGAATTGTTCAACGGGGAACTATTGCCCATGTCTCCTCCAGGTTACGGTCACGGCAAGGCGACTCTTCAGTTTGTCGCTCAACTCTGGCTCCAGGGGCAACAGAAGGGTCTGGGGCAGGCGACCGACGAGGTCGGTGTGATCTTGCGCCGAAACCCCGATCGGGTTGTCGGACCTGACGCGCTCTTCGTGATGAGCAAATCCCTCCCTGTGAAGCTCTCCCCCGAGGGCTATCTCGAAACGATCCCGGAACTGGTCGTCGAGGTCCGCAGCAAGAACGACACCGGCCCGGAAGTCGAAGCCAAGGTCCGCGAATATCTCGCCGCCGGTGTCGAACTAGTTTGGGTCGCTGACCCGGACGCCCGGACGGTGACGGCCCACCGGCCGAACCAGCCGGCGCAGGTCTACGCCGCCGCTGACACCTTGACCGCCGATCCGGTCATCCCGGGGTTCGCGGTCCCGGTCGCGGAGTTGTTCCGAACCTGACCCCCGAGGTGCCGCATGCTCGGACTCGGCATGCAGGAAATCATCCTCCTGGCCCTGTTGGCCCTCGGCGTGGGGGTGGTGATCGTCGTAGTCGTCCTCAGCAACTCCTCCCGCGGGGCCGGCCGAGAACGGCCGCCCGGCGACTGAACCGGCCCCGCCATTCCGGCGGAAATGCCGGCAGACCATTGAATGGCGTGCCGCGAACGGGGATAATCCGTCCGCCCCGCGTCGCCCGGGTGCGTCGTCCGTCCACTCACCGGAGGTCTCGCCGATGTTGAAACTGGTTCGCGGTCTGGCCCTCGTCGCCGCCATGACCACCGTGTCCGTCGTCGCCCTGTCCGTGGCCGACGCCCAGGAGAAGGGCAAGAAGGCCGCCGGGAAGACCACCGGCATCGTCGAGGTGAAAGAGGGCAAGGACGGCAAGTTCCGGTTCACCATCCGGGACAACAGCAAAAAGTTCCTGGCCCAGGGCGGCGGCCCGTCCGGCTATGCCACCAAGGACGACGCGATGAAAGCGTTGGAGAAGCTCAAGGAAGCTCTGGAGAACCCGAAGATCTCCTACACGAAGTCGGCCAACGGGAAGGGCAAGGGCAAGGAGTGACGACCCGACCCCCGCCCGGCGGCCGGGCGGGGACCTTCACCCCTGGTTCGCCACACGCCCGTCCCCCCGGCCCGACCCATGCACGTCCTGTTCTATCACCAGAACTTCCCGGCCCAGTTCGGCCACGTCGCCGGCCGCCTGGCCCGGACCCTGGGCTATCAGGTGACGTTCGCCTCCCGCGAGGGGCCGGCGAAGGTCTCCCAGATGGGCCGGGTCCTGTACAAGCCGGAGGGCGGGGCCACCCAGCGGACCCACTACTGCGGACGGACGTTCGAGAACCAGGTGTGGCACTCGCACGCCCTGTTCGAGGCGCTCAAGGCCCGCCGCGACGTCCGCCCGGACCTGGTGGTCGGCCACACCGGGTTCGGCTCGACCCTGTTCCTGCGCGAGCTGTACCCCGCCGCCAAGTTCCTCAACTACTTCGAGTACTTCTACCACACGACCGACTCGGACATGGACTTCCGCCCGGAGTTCCCGCCGTCGGAGATCGACCGCCTCCGCGCCCGCGCCCGCAACGCCGGCCTGCTGCTCGACCTGAACCACTGCGATGCCGGGTACTCCCCGACGCAGTGGCAGCGCGACCGGCTGCCAGCGGTCTACCGGCCGAAGGTGCGGGTGGTCTTCGACGGGGTGGACACCGAGGTCTGGAAACCGGGGCCGAAGGCGCCACGCGAGGCTGGCAAGTACGTCTTCCCCGACGGGCCGAAGTTGGTCACGTACGTCTCGCGCGGCCTGGAGGCGATGCGCGGGTTCGACATATTCATGAAGGTAGCCGGGGAGTTGTGCCGGCGGCGCCCGGACGTGCGGTTCGTCGTCGTCGGGGCCGACCGGACGTGCTACGGCGCCGACGAGAAGTACACCGGATCGAAGTCGTTCAAGGAGTGGGTGCTCCGGCAGGGGGACTACGACCTGTCGCGGTTCGACTTCCTCGGGACGGTGCCGCCGCCGGTGCTGGCCCGGCTGTTCCAGTTGAGCGACCTGCACGTCTACCTGACGGCCCCGTTCGTGCTATCGTGGTCGCTCTTCGACGCGCTGGCCTGCGGGGCGGTGGTGCTGGCGTCCGACACCCCGCCGGTGCGGGAGTTGATCGCCGACGGGGTGAACGGGCTGCTGGGCAACTTCTTCGACGTGGCCGGGCTGGCGGACAAGGCCGAGGCGGTGCTCGACCGGCCGGACGAGTTCCGCCCGCTGGCCGAGGCCGGCGCCCGGCTGATCCGCGAGCGGTACAGCCTCGACGTCTGCCTGCCGCAGATGGTCCGGCTGTACGAAGAGGTGATGGCCGGGCCGGCTCCTGTTCCCTCCCCCCTTGGGGGGGAGGGTTAGGGTGGGGAGTGAGGCGTTAACCCCTCCCCCGGCCCCTCCCCGAAGCGGGGAGGGGAGACAGAGTCCGACTCCCCCTCCCCGAAGCGGGGAGGGGGTCGGGGGGAGGGGTTATACCCCCACC
>DASSAT010000828.1:0-2864 GCA_035699305.1 Fimbriiglobus sp.
GGGAGAAGTCCAGGGTCGGCTTCCCCTGGGTGACCAGGTCCACCTCGACGGCGCCGGCCCGCGTCGCCAGGGCTTGCCGGCGGGTGGTCAGGTACGCGGCCCGGCCAGTGGGGGTGGTCCGGTTCGCCGGGCTGACCGCGTCCACCAGGGTGACGAGCCGGCCGTCGGCGCGCGACCGGATCTCGATGTACTCCTCGGAGTGCTCCTCGCGGATCACCGAGGTGAACAGCGGGAACTCGGAAACGTACTGGCGGACGCTCACCCTGGCCCGGTAGCGGTCCACCAACCCCGGCAGCAGGAGCTGGTAAAGGGCCGCGATGAGCTGGTGGTGGAACGCCGCCCAGACGGTGGTGCTTTCCAGATACGGGTCCATCCCGGGGAACGGGCTGGGCATGTGGGTGTCCTCCGTGGGGCGAGCCGGGGCCGCCGGGCGGGGTGCGGAGAGGGCCGGCGGAGTTCCGAGTTCGCCGGTGGCTCGCTGATCGTCGGGGTCGATCCGATTGTACCGGATTTGTCGCCCGGTTGAGAAGGGGGAGGGCGCTGAGATGGTTCTCGTTCCCAAGCCCGGCTTGGGAACGAGAAGCCAATTACTGTCCCACCGGGACGGTCGCCGGCGGTCGGAGCAGGTCCAGCAGTTGGGCGAAGTCAACCGGCTTGACCAGGTGGTGGTCGAACCCCGCCTCCCGGGCCTGCTCCCGGTCCTCGTCGCGGCCGTATCCGGTCACCGCCACCAGCACCGCCCCGGACAGGTCCAGGTTCGCCCGCAGCCGCCGGGCCACCTCGTAGCCGGACAGCCCCGGCAGCCCGATGTCGAGCACCACCACCTGCGGGCGGAACGCGGCCGCCGTCGCCAGCGCCCCCGGCCCGTCGTGGGCCACCCGGGCGTCATGGCCGGCCAGCCGCACCAGCGCCGCCAGGCTGTCCGCCCCGTCCACGTTGTCGTCCACCAGCAGCACCCGCAGACCGCAGGCCGCTGTGGGCCGCCCGGGCTGCGGGACCGCGGCCGCCGGCGGCGCCCCAGCCAGCACCGGCAGCCGGACCACGAACTCGCTCCCCCTCCCCGGCCCGTCGCTGCGCGCCTCGACCGTGCCGCCGTGCTTTGTCACCAGCCGCTTGACCAGTGTCAGTCCGATCCCAAGCCCGCCCTGGGACCGGTCCAGCGACCGATCCACCTGGGTGAACAGGTCGAACACCGACCCGAGCATCTCCGCCGGGATGCCGACCCCCGTGTCCCGCACCCGCACGACCGCCTCGCCGCCCTCCCGGGCCAGCCCCAGGGCCACCCGCCCGCCCTCCTCGGTGTACTTGGCCGCGTTGTTGAGCAGGTTGGTCAGCACCTGCGTCAGCCGGGCCGGGTCGCCGGTCACCCACACCGGCTCGGGCGGGACGTGGACCTCCAGCCGGTGTTTCGCCTGCTCGATCGCCGGCCGGCTCGCCTCGATCGCGTGCTGCACCACCACTGCCAGGTCGGTCGGCTCCGGCTTGAGGGTGATCTTACCGCGGGTGATCCGCGACACGTCTAGCAGGTCGTCCACCAGCCGGACCAGGTGCGACAGTTGGCGGTCGATGACCTCCCGCGCCCAGCGGACCTGCGGCTGCTCGGGGCCGGCCAGCCGCAGCACCTCGGCGGCGTTGCGGATCGGGGCGAGCGGGTTGCGCAACTCGTGCGCGAGCATGGACAGGAACTCGTTCTTCTGCCGGTCGGCGCGCTCCACGTCCTTGTACAGCCGGGCGTTGTCCAGGGCGATGCCGGCCCGGCCGGCCAGGTCCTCGGCCAGGGCGAACTCGGACGGGTCGTGCCGCCGGTCGGACGGGCCGAACGCCAGCGTCAGTACCCCCAGGGTGCGGCCGCGGGCGCGCAGCGGCAGAACGACCGCCGACCGGATGCGGGCGTCGGTCGGCTCCGGGTAGGCGAGGTCGAGGTCGTCCAGTCGGTCCGGCTTGCCGCGGGCCAGGACTCGCTCGACCGCGCCGCGTAGGGCGTCGTCCGGCCCATCCGGCCCGGTCAGCCGCCGGGTGTGCGGCGCCAGGTCCGACGGATCGAACCAGGCCATCTCGGTCCGCCACGGCTGGCCGTGCTCCCCGGCCAGCGTCACCCCGGCGAGATCCGCCAGGAACGGCACCGCCTGCCGGGCCAGGGTCATCGCGGTGGTGTCCGGGTCGAGGGAGTCCGCCAGGGATCGGCTGACCTCGGCCAGGAAGTTCGACCGCCGGGTCGCCTCCTCGGCGGCGGCGCGCTTGGTCTTCTCCTCGGTCAGAGCGACGCGCTCCTCGGCCTGCCGGCGGACCTGCTGGGTCATCCGGTACAGGTCCACGAACACGCGCACCTTGGCCCGCAGGATCTCGGGGGCGGCCGGGGTCAGGATGAAGTCCACCGCCCCGTGGGAGTACCCCTCGGCCAGCCGGACCTCGTCGGCGAACGCGGTCAGGAAGATGATCGGGGTGTGCGCCGACCGCTTCCGCCCGCGGATCAGGGCCGCCGTCTCGAACCCGTCCATCCCCGGCATGCTGACGTCGAGCAGGATGACGGCGAACTCGTGCCGCAGCACCAGGGCCAGCGCCTCCTCCCCGGACCGGGCGGTAACTACGGTCTGGCCGAGTTCCTCCAAGACGGTCCGGTAGACCAGCAGCTTCTCCGGCAGGTCATCGACCACCAGGATATGGGTCGTGTCGGCGTCCGACATACGTGACTTCCGAGCGCCTAACGGATGGTCGGTCCGTGAACCCACAGGCAAGTGTAGCAGACGAACCGGGTGGAAGGGACGGCCGGTGTACTGAGTACCGGTGCAGCCACGCCCACATCTCGTAGGGTGGGTCAAGCCCGGCTTTGCGGGCGCCGACCCTCTTCCTCCCTCCCCCCTTGG
>DASSAT010000829.1:0-6394 GCA_035699305.1 Fimbriiglobus sp.
CGGCGCGCCGCCCGGCACCGGTTGGCTCCGGGAGAGCAACTCGACGTAGAACTGGCCGTCCGGACTCAGGGCGTGCGCGGCGGTCGCCGGGTTCTCGGACTTCCACCCGCCGACCTTTTTGCCGGTCCGCAGGTCGTACACCGCGCGGGCCGTCTGCTTTCCCGTGTAGTTGCTGACCAGGACATACGGCCCGCCGTGGTCCGCGAGGAGGAGTGTCGGGTAAGCGCTGCCGGGTATCTCGAACGCCGGGACCGCGGCCGGCCACCCGATCTTTTTCGCCGGCGGGTCGGGCTTGAGCGTCGGCTCGTCCGCGACGGACGGGGCAAGGGCACACGAGGCGGCGAGCAGCACGGCAAGCCGGGTCATCGGACGGACCTCCTGAACGCGAGCGATGCCGTCGAGTCTAACCGACCGCCGCCGACTCGTCGAACCCGACAGAGCCAAGGACAGGCTATTGACAGCTACCTTGCGTGGCCATATAGTGTCGGCATGGACCCGGACCTGCTCGCCAACTGGACCACGCAACTCCGCAAGGGGCTACTGGAGCTGTGCGTCCTCAGCGCCCTCAAGGGCCGCCGGCTCTACGGCTACGACATCGTCAAGCGGCTCGGGGCCGTCGGCGGGCTGGTGATGGGCGAGGGAACCGTCTACCCGATCCTGTCCCGGTTCAAGCGCGAGGGGCTGGTCGAAACGAGCTTGGAAGAGTCCCCCGAGGGGCCGGCCCGCAAGTATTACCAGCTCACCCCCCGCGGCCGGCAGATGCTCGGCAAGATGCTGACCGTCTGGGCCGAAGTACGAGACGGGATCGACCACGTTGCCGCGGAGCTACTGCCATGACCGGAGCCATCCTCATGACCACCTTCACCCCCGAGGCCGAGGCCCGGCTGGAGGAGTACCTCCGGCAGGTCCGCGCCGCCGTCGCCCGAGACCCGGAGGTCAGCCCCGACGAGATCGAGGCCGACCTCCGTGAGCACGTCGAGACGGAGTTCCGCTCCGCCGTCCGACCGGTCACGCTGACCGAGATGGAAGCGGTGCTGGTGCGGCTCGGCCCGCCGGAGAACTGGGCCACGGCCGGCGGCCGCTCGGCGAAGGATGTCGTCGTCGGCGACCTGACGGCGCTGGGCCGGTGGGTCCGCACCCGGACCCGCGGGGTGCTCTCGACCCTGTGGCGCGGGCCGGAGGATTGGCGGCTGGCGTACCTGGCGTTCGGGTTGTTCTGTTTCGGGCTGTTGACGTTGCCGATCGTGGTCGGCGTGCTGCTGCTGGCGGCCAGCTACGTCATGGGCCGGGCGGCGGCGGAGCTGGCGAAGGAAAAGGGGGCGCCGCTCGGGGCGCGGCGGTGGCTGGTCTACCCGGGGGTGCTGGCGGTGAGCGTGCCGCTGTTCCTGGCGGTGATGCTCTGGCCGGTGAGTGCGGGTGCTCCCGCCAGTGAGTTCGTGGAAGCTCACGAGCGCGTCGCCCGGGCTGCCGACTTGCATGACCGCGGCGTCCGGGATGCGTATCAGCCGTCGGCCGAGCGGGTGAAGCAGGCCCGGCGGGTTATGGCGGCGATCCCCGGCCCGCGCGACTGGGCCGAGCCGGTGGCGGGGGTGTTCGCCGCGGTCGGCGCGCTAGCCCTGTGGTGGACGCTCGTCGGCGTGGCGATGTGGGCGTTCCCGAAGTGGCCGACGGTGGTGTTCCACCCGCTTTTGGACGGGTACGACGGCTGGCACGGGCTGAAGCTGGCGGCGGTGGCCGGGGTGGCGTTCCTGATCTGGCTGGGGTTCGCCACCCGGTTCGCGGAGGCGGCCGGGCTGACGTGACCGCGAGTCGTTCACGACCAGTGGGGTCGGCGCTCCTCCGGTGCCACCGGGACCGGTTATGAAGCCGGCCCCCGTCCGCCTGCCGCTTCGAGGATCACCACGATCCGCTCTACTTCATCCGGGTCGTTGAACGTCCGCCTCGCGGCCCGTAGGCGCTCCTGCCACCAGATGCGGAGGAAGTCGCGGGCGTCGTCGCCCAACTCGCGGCGCATCCGGTCGAACTCGTCCTGCTCGGCGGGATTCAGGCGGAGTTGGCCATTCTCATCGAGAGAAGGGGACTTGCGTCGGCGGCGGGCCGGGCGGGATCGCAGGCGGGCCAGCTTTCGGCGGGCGTGGTCGAGGGCGGTCAGGCCGGATTCGTCGATCAGGTCCGGGTCGGCGCCGTGCTTCAGCAAGGCCCGGACCGTCGCCCCGCTGGGGGACGAACCGCGGACGTTGGCGATGAGCGGGGTGCGGCCGCCCGCGAATCGACAGTTCGGGTCGATGCCCCAGGAGAGCCGCTCGGCCACGAGATCGGCGTCGCCGCGCCGGGCCGCCAGGTACAGCAACTTCTCGAAACCGCGGCGGTGCTCCGGATCGCGGGCCATGCCACGCAGGTCGTCCACGGCCGGCCCCTCGGCGAAGGTCAACGTTCGATGAGCGATCTCTCTACTTCCGCGCCTTCGGGTGGTGGAACGGCAGCCAGTGGCCGTTCTGCTTGCTCGACTCGACACATTGCGTGATGAACAGCATCCCCTCGACGCCGTCGTAGACGTTCGGGTAGACGGTGTTGACCGCCTCGAACTTCTCGCCGGCCGCCTTCTTCACCATCGCGTCGTAGGCGGCAGTGTAGACGTTGGCGAACGCCTCGAAGAACGCCTCCGGGTGGCCGCTCGGCAGCCGGCTCGCCGACGCCGCGGCTTGGCTCAGGTACGGCCCGCCGGCGCGGGTGTAGACCTTCACCGGCTCGCCGTTCTGGCGGACGATCAGCTTGTTCGGCTCCTCCTGGTGCCACTCGATCGACTTCTTCGTGCCGTCGATCTCGACAATCACGTCGTTTTCCCGACCGTGGCTGATCTGGCTGGCGGTCACGGTCCCCAGTGCGCCGTTCTCGAAGCGGATCGCCGCGACGCCGTAGTCGTCCAGCGACCGGCCCTTCTCGAACGTCTTGAGTAGGCAGGAGATTTCCGTCGGCAACAGCCCGGTGATGTACCGGCCGAGGTTGTAGGCGTGGGTGCCGATGTCGCCGAAACTGCCGGCCGCGCCGGACTGCTTCGGGTCGGTGCGCCACTTGGCCTGCTTCTGGTCGGACTCCTCCAGCCGAGTCCGCAGCCAGCCCTGGATGTAGTTGGAGCGAATGGCGTTGACCTCGCCGAGGTCGCCGTTGAGCGCCATCTCCCGGGCCTGTCGGACGAGCGGGTAGCCGGTGTAGTTGTGCGTCACCGCGAAGACGACGCCGGTCTTCTCGACCACCTTGAGCAGGTCTTCGGCTTGCGCCAGGTCGAAGGTCAGCGGCTTATCGCAGACGACGTTGAACCCAGCCTCGGCGAAGGTCTTGGCGATCTCGTAGTGGGTGTGGTTCGGCGTGGCGACGGAGACGAAGTCCACCTTGTCCGTTCGCTTGGCCTCGGCCTGCGCCATCTCCTTATAGGAGCCGTAAGCGCGGTCGGGCGGGATATCGTAGTCCGGGGCGGACGCCTTGGCCTTCGCGGGGTCGGAGGAGAGTGCCCCGGCGACGAGGGCGGCGCGGTTGTCGAGAATGGCAGCGGTGGCGTGGACGCGGCCGATGAAGGCCCCCTGTCCGCCGCCGACGAGGCCCATGCGAAGCTTGCGGCTCAGTGGCGCGTTGGTCGGCATCGGGGAACACTCCGGGGAGGAGAACGGTAGCGCGGGGGAGATTGTAAGGACAGCGAGCCATCAGCGTCAGCCCCCGGCGCTTTCGCCAGCGATTTGCCCGACCGGGCGGACCGGGTTACAGTGCCCCGGTCCGCCCACCGAACCCGGGAGCCACCGATGCGCCTCATCCGAATCTTCGCCGTGGCCGCGCTCCTCACAGCGCCCGCGGCACCGGGACGGGCCGCCGACCTGACCCCGCTATTTCCCGACGACGCCTGGATGGTCGTGGGGATCAATGCGAAGGGTCTGCACGAATCCCCGCTCGGGCGGAAGGTGTTCGGCAAGGACGACCGGTACACTGCCGCCCGCAAGTTGCTCGCCGCGCTCGGCAACGAGAACGGAGTGGACCTCCTGAAGGCACTGGCCCCGTGCGAGCCGGTCCTGAACCGGGTCACTCAGGTCACCGCGGTCGCACCCCCGTCCGGCCAACTGCGAGGCACCGTCGTCTTCCTCGAAGGAGACTTCGGCGACGACACCCTGGCCCGGGCGATCGAGGGGGTGTGCAAACAACAGAAGATGCCGTACAAGACCGAGAAGGCCGGAGGGAGGACGGTCCACGTCGCCGGGGATGGGGAATCCGTCCACCGGGTCGTCCGACTGGACAAGACCACGGTAGCCGTTCTGTTCACCGCGACAGCGGTGTCCGACCTGCTCGACCGGCACGCCGGCAAGAAGGCGTCGAAGGCTCCGAAGGTGGTGGTCGAGGGGGTCCGGGCGATCGACCCGGCGGCCACCCCGGTGTGGATGGTGGTCGGCGAGAATCGGGTGAACAACCAGGTCGATTACACCCGGATGGTTGCGACGGTGTCGGTCGGGGCCGACGCGACCCTGCGGGTCCGCATGGAAGCCCCGGACGAGGCCGCGGCGGGCCGCTGTAAGGAGACGCTCGATCTATTCGCCAAAATCTTCTCGTTGGTCAAGGACAAACGGTTGATGAAGGAGTTGGGCGTCTCCAGCCGGGTGGAGAAGACCGGGACCACCGCGACGGCGACCGCCTCCCTGTCGGGCAAGTCGCTGACCGAGGAGTACGCAGAACAGAAGTAGGCAGCGGTAGGGCTATGGCTGCTTCGCCCGCGCCAACTCCTCGCGGAGCCGGGCAACCTCTGTCTCGGCGTCTGCCGCCCGCCGCTCGGCCGCGACCCGCGCCTGCTGCTCGGCGTTCAACTGCATCAGCAACTCGCCGGGTAAAGGCAGCAACTCGCCGCGGAACCAGAACCGCACCCAACTGTCGAGCAGCGCCGCCTCCAGTTCCAACTCCGGGATTGCCAGCCGGCCGTACTCGTTTGGCGTCACCGAGACGTACTTGCCGCCGGCTTGCCGGAAGACCGTCAGGTCCTGGTTGTCCGGGTAAAAGAGCAGGTAATACGGGACTCGCAGTTCCTTGTGGTACTTCTCGTAGTTGTCGTCGTAGTCCTTCCGCTTGTTGTACTTCGATACGTACTCCAGCACCAGGAATGGGGCGGCCGGCTGGAGCGACAGGTTGAAGCTGCCGCGGGCCTCGATCGGAACCGGGTGGACGACCACCATGTTGTCCGGCACCACCTGGCCGAGCTTCTTCCGCTTGCCGCGCGGGTACTGGACGAGCAGTTCGTTGAAGCACTGGACGTCCGGCCGGTGGGCGCGGATCAGGGCGAAGCTCTCCAGGGTGATCTCGCGCTGGGTCGCATGGTCCGTCGCTTCCATGAAGTGCTCCAGCGGCAGGGACCGCAGGTAGTCCTGCTCCGCTCGCTCGTACATCCGCACGAGTTGCGGGTCCGGGGTCGCGGCCGTGCTCATACCAGGGTCCTCCGACGGGGGTTCGGTCGCGGGCAGTGTAACGGCGGGCACGGGGACGGGAAAGGTGAGGTGAGGCGGACGCCGCTCAGATGCCGCCGCCGTGGACGAACCGCTCGTTGACCGGGTCGAGCCAGTCCTCGACGGCCGGGGTGTCCAGCGAGAACATGTCCATCCGCAGCAGCGGCGGCGAGTAGACGTGCAGAGTAATCAGGTCCGCGCCGCCGGCCTGGAGGTTCGAGATCTGGTGCACGTCGTCGTCGGCCGCCGCGCAGGTGTGGCCGGTCGGCAGGTCGTGCGACCCGCGGGCCACCACCATCCCGTTCGGCGCCCGCCCGAAGAGCGTCTCGGTGGCCACCCCGCGGAGCACCTTGACCCCGCAGTTCGACCCGCGGTGGTTGTGGATCGGGCTACGCTGGCCGTTGCGCCAGCACAGCGCGAGCGCCTGGTATGTCGGCCCGGCGTGGATCAGGTTGCGGACGTACCGATCCCGGCCGAACACCAAGTAGTTGGCCAGGTCGTCGGCGGTCAGGCCGGACGCCGTCAGCCATTCGAGGATGAGCGGCAGCGGCAACCGGCCGTCCGCGACCCGGTCCAGGTCGGCGAAGATGGACTCAAGGGCGGTGGTCATGGCGGGGTTCGCCGGCAGGTCTGACGTTCAGGCTACCCCCGCCGGCCGCCGATCGCAAGAGTCGAAGCCCGGTGTTGGTCGCCAACTCTGGTGGGGTGTCGGGGCCGGCGGAAAACAAGAACACCAGGGGGCCTAGTTCCCCTGGTGTCCGGGACAGTCCGACGATCAGTGACCCTGCGGGGATTCGAACCCCGGTCTCAACCTTGAAAGGGTCGTGTCCTAGGCCTCTAGACGACAGGGCCGCATCGAACGTCCCTGTTTTTTAGGGGCCTCGCGCGGGGGTGTCAACCCTGGGACCGCGGCCGTCCCGGCC
>DASSAT010000830.1:0-5382 GCA_035699305.1 Fimbriiglobus sp.
AGCATCCTCGACTTCGACCACCACAACCCAGGCGAGCCGGCGATTTCCCTCTGGAACTCTTAGCGATGAGCGGTGAGCCATGAGCGATGAGCAAAAAGGCGAGTCGGGCCATTCGAGGCCGCCGATGCCCGTGACGGGCGGCGGTTCAGGCTCACCGCTCACCGCTCACCGCTCACCGCTCACCGACTCGTTCGGCCGCGCCCACAACAACCTCCGCGTCAGTGTCACCGACCGGTGTAACCTGCGGTGTACGTACTGCATGCCGGAAGACGTGGTCTTCCGCGACAAGTCCGAACTGCTGACCTTCGAGGAGATCGCACAGTTCGTCCGGGTGGCGGCCGGGCTGGGGATCGACAAAGTCCGGCTGACCGGCGGCGAGCCGCTGATGCGCCGGGGGCTGTCGGAACTGGTGCGGATGGTGGTCAGCATCCCCGGCATCAAGGACGTGGGGATGACGACCAACGGCCTGCTGCTCGGGCGGCAGGCGCAGGAGCTTTACGCCGCGGGGCTGCGGCGGCTGAACGTCTCGCTGGACACACTCGACCCCGGCCGGTTCCGCGAGCTGAGCCGCCGCGACGGCGTCGAGGAGGTCGTCGCGGGCCTGCTCGCCGCGAAGGAGGCCGGGTTCGACCCCATCAAGGTGAACGCGGTCGCCATCCGCGGGTTCATCGAGCACGACGCGGTGCCGCTGGCGCGCTTCTGTCGGGAACACGGGTTCGAGCTGCGCTTTATTGAGTACATGCCAATCGGGGCCGAGGCGTGGGAGCGCGACAAGTGCTTCTTCGCCCACGAGTTGTTGGAGTTGCTGGAGCGGGAGGTGGCGCCGCTGGCCCCCGCGGCGGACTACGACCCGAAGGCGCCGGCGATGGACTTCGACTACGCCGACGGCGGCCGGGTCGGGGTGATCGCGTCGGTGTCGCGGCCATTCTGCCGCAGCTGCAACCGGCTGCGGCTAACCGCCGACGGCAAGCTCCGCAACTGCCTCTTCGCCCTGGACGAGGCCGACGTCAAGCCGCTGCTGCGGACGGCGAACCCCGACGCTGCCCGCATCGCCGAGGTCATCCGCGCGAGTGTGTGGGCCAAGTGGCAGGGGCACGAGATCAACACCGCGAAGTTCGTGAAGCCCGGCCGGACCATGCACTCGATCGGTGGCTAACCGGCCGCCGGCGGGCTATCATCTCCTGCGCCACGTCTCTCGCTGCCGGTATCAAGGAGCCGCTCCCATGTTACGCCGGGCTGTCTGCGCTACTGTCGTCGTTGCCCTCGCGGTCGGGGTTGCCGCCGCCGAGCCGATCAAGCTCGACCTCAAGGAGTTCAAGTTCAAGGTCAAGAACGAGGGCACCCCCGAGGACCTGCTCGGGTACAACGAGGGCGAGTCGAAGCTGTTCTTCTACGTCCACGGCACCGGCACCGCCGCGGTCCAGGTGCCCGAGGACGGCGAGTACACGATCACCATCGAGGCGTCCTGCGACGAGGCCAACAAGATGAAGGCCAAGATCAAGGTGACGGTCGATGAGACGGTGGTGGCCAAGGAGTTCGCGCTGAAGGCCGTCGAGGCGAAGGAGTACCCGTTCGCCGCGAAGCTCAAGAAGGGCACGCGGAAGCTGGCGATCGAGTTCCTCAACGACGAATTCAAGGAGGGCGAGTACGACCTGAACCTGTACGTCCACTCGGTCAAGCTGGAGAAGAAGAAGTAAAAGGTCAATCAGGCCCACCCGTTGCCACGGGTGGGCTTCGTCCCCTTCCCCACTCACATCCGCTCGGGCGCCGCGTTTCTCTCTTGGATCGCAGCTTTTTTCCCGTTCCCCGGATATTACGCGAAGGAACGCCCCGAACCGGGGAACCTTCTCTGCGACCGACGCGACGGAGCCTTCGCATGTCGTCGAACCCGCGCAGCCTGCTGAGGGCCGCCGTCCGCACGCTCGCCCCGGACTCGCCGGCCGACTCCGACGCCGAGCTGCTCGGCCGATACGTCGCCGCCCGGGACCAGGACGCCTTCGCGGCGTTGGTCCGCCGGCACGGGCCGATGGTCCACGCCGTCTGCCGGCGCCGGCTCCGCGGCGGGCCGGACGCCGACGACGCCTTCCAGATCACGTTTATGGTCCTGGCACGCGACGCGGCCAAGGTCGCGCGGCGGGAGTCGCTGCCGGGCTGGCTCTACCGGGTTGCGTACCTGGTGGCGCTCAAGCTCGCCGGCAAGGCCGCCCGGCGGGAGGCCGACCCGCTCATGGACCACGACGCCATCGACCGCGCCGACCCGCAGGACGAGGCCGCCGCGAAGGAGTTGAACGACGCCCTCGACCAGGAGTTGGCGGCGCTGCCGGATCGGCTGCGGGCGGTGGTCGTCCTGTGCGGGCTGGAGGAGCGCACCAACGCGGAGGCCGCGAAGCTGCTCGGCTGCCCCGTGGGGACGGTCGATTCGCGGCTCTCGGCCGCCCGCAAGGCGCTCAAGGCCCGGCTGACGCGCCGCGGGCTGGCGCTGACCGGCGGCGTGACGCTGGAGGCGCTACTCCGCCCCGGCCCGGCGATCGCGCTCGGTGAACTGATCGACCGCACGGCCTTCGCCGCGGTGGCTTACGCCGCTGGCGGGGCCGGTCTGGGACCCCTTTCCACAATCGCCGACGGAGTGACCCCGATCATGGGATTCGCCAAGCTGAAACTCCTCGCCGTGGCCGGCATGTCGCTGGCGTTGTTCGGGACCGCCGGGCTGGGGCTAGTGTCCGCCCCCGCCGGTCAGGAGAAGGGCAAGGGCAAGCCCACCGCCGAGGCCAAGGCCGACCCGCCGAAGGAACCGGAGGAGCCGAAGACGCCGCCGCCGGCCGAGCCGGCACCGAAACGGCCGGTAGTGTACACCGAGCAGCAGGTGCGGGACGCCCTCGCCCAGCCGAGCCGGATACAGAACCTCACGACCGTTCCGTCATTCGACGCCCTGGCGACCGCGATTCAGCAGCAGACAGGCGTATTTATCCTGATCGACTACGCGGCGTTCAAGCGGGTGTACGAGGCAGCTCAGGACGTGAGGCTGGGCGAGAGCAAGTTGCCTCCGATCGGCGACACCGCCGGGATGACGAACCTGGATCTGCTCAACCAGGCCGTGGCCTTCTTCCCGGTTCCGAGTGCCGTTCAGGTTCGCGGGAATAAGGTCGTGATTGTCCCGGCGTTTCAACCAGCGGTCCCGCCCAGCATCGAGATGCGGACTACCGCCCTGCTCGTGGAGCAGACGTACGGCCCGCCGGTCCATCTGGGCGTCCGAAACAAGCCGCTCTCCGCGGTACTCGAATCGCTGCGCGACCAGACCGGGGCCAACATCGTGTTCGGCGTAAAAGACACAGCTGCCGAACCCGTGACGCTCGCGCTCGATGATGTCCGGCTGCGGACGGCGCTGACGGTCCTGGCCGACATGTCCGGCCTGCGGCTGGTGGTTATCGGGAACGTCTACTACATCACCACCCCGGAGAACGCGGCGCGGATGGAGAAGGAAGCGGACCGCGACCTGTTCGGGGAGAAGAAGTAGCCGTCCCTGGGACCGCGGCCGTCCCGGCCGCTCTTGCTACCCGTATCAGGGGCCTCTTGCGACAAAGAAGCGCCCCGACCGGTGGAGCAAGAGCGGCCGGGACGGCCGCGGTCCCAGGGGTAACTTGGACTGGCCCCATCGGCGCGGAAGGCGTAAGAGAACGGGTCGGGAGGACCTCCATGCCCCGGTCCGACGCGCCGCGCATCCACCCGACCGCTGTCGTCTCCGCCGAGGCCCGGCTCGCCGACGACGTGACCGTCGGCCCGTATGCCATCATCGACGGCCCGGTCACGCTCGGCCCCGGGTGCAAGGTCGGCCCGTTCGTGCATCTCATCGGCCCGCTTACGATGGGCCGCGACAACACCGTCCACACCGGCTGCGTCATCGGCGACGCGCCGCAGCACTTCGGCTACAAGGGTGAAGAAACCCGCGTCGAGGTCGGCGACGGCAACACCTTCCGCGAGCAGGTCGTCATCCACCGCGGCATGCCGGTCGCGGACGGCTCCCCGGGGACCGGCGCCACGGTCATCGGCAGCCACAACTACTTCATGTCGAATAGCCACCTGGCCCACGACTGCCGGGTCGGCGACCGCTGCGTCCTGGCCAGCGGGGCGGTCGTCGGCGGGCACGCGGAGCTGCACGACCAGGCGTTCCTGTCCGGCAACACCGCCGTCCATCAGTTCTGCCGGGTCGGCCGGCTGGCGTTCCTGGGCGGCACGTCGGCGATCAGCCAGGACCTGCCGCCGTTCTGGATCGTCCAGGGGGCGATCAACGTGGTCGTCGGGGTGAACATCGTCGGCATGCGGCGGGCCGGCCTACCGCACGCCGAGGTCCAGGCAGTCCGCGCCGCGTTCAAGCTCATCAACCGGTCTGGGCTGACCATCCCGCAGGCGCTGGAGCAGGTCGAGGCGGCCAGCGGCGAGGTGCCGGCGATCCGCCAGTTGGTGGACTTCATCCGGTCGTCGAAGCGCGGCGTCTGCACCGCCCTGCACGTCCGCGACCCACACGGGAATGAGTAAAACCCTAATCCCAAACGGGTCTTGTTTGGGATTTGGTGCTTGGGATTTGGGATTTGTTCAAGCGGAGCGGGAGGGATTCGAACCCTCGATACGGTTTCCCGTATACGGCATTTCCAGTGCCGCCTCTTCAACCACTCGAGCACCGCTCCGGGACTGCCAGTCGGACACCGACGGCGCGACCGCGGTTCGCCGCCGGCAAGTCACCATCCTAGCGGTGCCGGCGGGGGCCGACAACGGCCGCGAACTCAGCCGAACAGCGACCGCAGCGGGCTTCCCATCGTCAGGGTCAGCACCCGGCCGAGCCGATCTGTGGTCGGCGACGCCGGGTCCACCCCGAGCGCGTGGTACACGGTCGCGGTCAGGTCGGCCGGGGAGACGGGGTCGGCCGCCGGCAGCGCGCCGATCCGGTCGCTGGCCCCGTATACCGCCCCGCCGCGGACGCCGCCGCCGGCTAGCACCGCCGAGTAGCACCGCGGCCAGTGCTCCCGCCCGGCCGACGCCCGGGTGATCTTCGGCGCCCGGCCGAACTCCCCCACCCAGACGACCAGCGTCTCGTCCAGCAGCCCCCGCTGGGTCAGATCGTCCAGCAGCGCGGCGAACCCGCGGTCGGCCGGCGGCATGAGCCGGTCCTTCAGCCCGTTGAAGTTGTTCCCGTGGGTGTCCCAGAACGTCTTCCCGTCGTCGGGCCAGTTGACGCACACCAACCGAACGCCGGCCTCGATCAGTCGGCGGGCCAGCAGGCAGCTCTGGCCGTGCGTGTGCCGACCGTAGCGGTCGCGGAGCGCCGGCGGCTCCCGCGACAGGTCGAACGCCGCTTCCGCCCCGGCCGACGACAATAGTTCTAGCGCC
>DASSAT010000831.1:0-4016 GCA_035699305.1 Fimbriiglobus sp.
TACCCGGGAAGGGGGAGAAGTCTTGCACCCCTCCCCGCTTCGGGGAGGGGCCGGGGGAGGGGTTAACCACATGAACGGCGTCGCCACCCTCGAAGCCCCGACCGTGCCCGACCTGGACGAGCTGGCCGGCGCGGTCCTCGCCCGGCTGGCGGACTGGGCCGCGTCCGCCGGGGCCGGCCAGGACTGCCCGCTCCCCGAGCTGTACAAGAGCCTGACCACCCGCGAGGTGCCGCCGACCATCGGCGGCTTCCACGACTGCCTGCGGCAACTGCACGCCGACCACAAGGTCTACCTGCATCCGTGGACCGGCCCGCTGTACGCCCTGCCCGAACCGGCGTACGCGCTGCTGGTCGGCCACAACATCGCGTACTACGCCAGCGCTCGTTAATCCAATTTCACCGCGGAGGGCGCGGAGGGCGCAGAGAGAAGAATTGAGTAAAAGGCAGTCTACAACTCTGTCTTTCTCTCTGCGCCCTCCGCGGTGAATCTCTGGGAGGAACCCCATGACCGCGATTGCGACGGACCGCCAGTTGACCACACGGGCCCGCGACACCCTCAAGCGGGCCGGCAACCCGTTCCGCAACTACTTCGCGCGCAACCCCGACGACGAGGTCTGCGCGCGCTACCACGTCCCGGAGCTGTTCGCCGCCGAGCGCGACCTGCTCCACGCCATCATCGACCTGTACCGCTACGACCCGATGACCCACTCCGAGGTCGTCCCGGTGCTGGGCAACAAGGGGGCCGGCAAGACGCACCTCTTGCACTCGATCAAGCACGGCGTCGGCGGCCAGTGGCAACTGCTGGTCACCCCCGGCGTCTACCAGAAGGACACCGACTTCCTCGAATACCTGCTGTTCCAGATCATCGACACGCTGCTCGGCGGCGGCAAGCAGAAGGGGGCGCGGCCGCTGGAGTTCGTCGGTGACCTGCTGGTCCGCCGGCAACTGGGTGTGGCCCTGCGCGACCTGACGGCGGAGGACCGGGTGGAACTGTTCCCGCCGCCGGGGATCGGCCGTTGGGCACGGCGGCTGGGGCTGGGCGGCACCCAGGCCCAGGAGCGGGCCGAGTGGCTGGCCGAGAACCTCTCCGGGTACGCCAACTTCGCCCGGATGCCGATGCCGCTGATGCAGGCGCTCTCCGACGCCGGCCTACCGCCGGAGCGCGCCTACGACCTGCTCGCCGCCCACGCCCAGCGCACCGAATCGCACAACGCCGCCGGGCTGATGCGCCGGCACATCCTCCAGGGCTTCGCCAAGGCCGCGCTCCTGAAGGACGAGGCCGAGCTGGCGAACTTCCTCACCTACGGGTTCGCCGAGCTGGACTTCCAGGTCCGCCCGACCCGGCAGGACCTGGTGCTGGCGCTCTTCAAGGTGCTGACCGAGGTCTTCCGCGGGTTGAAGATTCCCGTGGTCGTCGCCTTCGACCAGCTCGAAGACTTGTTGCTGTCGCGCCGCAGCGACGACGCTCACAAGATCGCCGAGGCGTTCTTCGCCGGCATCGTCCAGGTGATGCACCAGATCGACGGGCTGTGTTTCCTGATCTTCGCCGAGCGCGGGCTGTGGAACCGGTTCGTGCCATCTCTCGACGGGTACATCCAGGACCGGCTCAACAACCCGGTCCACGTGCCGAAGCTCGGGACGGTGAAGGCGATCCGCCTGGAGGCGCCGCCGGCGGACCTGGTTCGGCGAGTGGTGGAGGCCCGGTTGCGGCCGGTGCTCGACGAGGTGCCCGACGGCGACGCCCTGACCGACATCCACCCGTTCGCCGACGAGCAGGTGGCCCGCATCGCCCGGACCGAGCCGACGCTGCGCGACATGTTGCAGCAGTTCCGGCACCTGTTCGACCACGTCATCTACGGCCCCTCGTCGGAAGACACGGAAGAGGAGAGGGGGAGAAGAGGAGAAGAGGAGAGGGGGAGAGAAGACCCGGTTAGCCGCGAGGCGGAGCCGAGCGCGGGCGAAGTCGCTGCGCTGGAGGTCGGCTTCGGGGTGCCGGACGCGGAGGCCGAGCAGGACGGCCCCATCAACCGTTTGAAGGGCGTCCCGGACGAGCCGCCCGCGCCGCCGGTCGGGCCGACCGGGTTCCCCGACGTGATGACCCCGACCGACAAGCAGAACCGGATCAACGCCCTGCTCGGCAAAGACCCGGAGATCATGCCGCCGTTCCGGATCAAGTCCGTGACCGTCGTGCAGTCCCCGAATGAAGAGGGCCAGGGGCGAACCCCGAGCGGTAGCGAGGGGGTAGACCTTCACCCCGTCGCTGCCGCTCCGGGTTCGCCGAGTGAAGCGGCCGCGGAGGTGCCGCCGGCCGACCCCTTTCCGCTGGTGGCCGGCGACCGGCCGACCGCCCCTGTGGTGAGCGTCGGGTCGGCGGCCGCGCTCGCCGAACTGTGGGACCAGGAACTCCGCGCCGCACGCCGTCGGCTGGAGCCGGACGGCGCCCTGACCGGCGCCACCCGCGAGCTGCAAGGCGCGCTGGGCACCTTCCTGACCACCTGCCACGAGCACGGGGTCAAGGTCGGGCCGTGGCGCTTGCAGCACGTCGTCCCCGAGTGGCCGTTCGGCGACCACCCGACCTACGGGGCGGTGACGCTGGCCCACTGGGCGTGCAAGGACGGCCAGCCGTGGCGGGTGGCGGTCGGGCTGTTCCTGGCCCGCGGGGCCGGCAAGCCGAAGGACCTGGAGGTCAAGCTCGGCGTCATGGACGTCGCCCCGCAGGTGGTCGATCACCTGATCCTGTTGCGGCCCGAGGACGATATGAGCCTGTCCGGCAAGAGCAAGCAGGTCTGGCAGGAGGCCGAGCGCCGCGGCAAGCACGCCCGGCTGGAGCCGATCTCGCTGGACGGCTTCGCACAGCTCTCCAGCTTCCCGCGGTGGCTGGCGGCGGTCCGCGAGTCCTTGCCGGAGGGGGCGCCGCTGCCCAACCTCGCCGACCTGATCCAGGAGAAGGCCGAGACGCTGCTGGAGCAGGTGTGCATGCCGGTCACGCAGTGACGAAGAGGAACGAACCACAGAGTCACAGAGGACACAGAGGGAAGAAACACAGAGACGAAGACCGGGTATAAGACAGAATGGCGGGACGCCGCTCGTTCTTCTGTCTTCAACGCTCTCTTTCGGTCTTCCTCTGTGTATCTTCCCTCTGTGTCCTCTGTGACTCTGTGGTTCGTTCTCTGATGACCTACGACGAGGCGATCGCCTTCTGGTACGGGCGGATCAACTACGAGGTCCGGTCCGCCCTGCCGAAGGACCTGAAGCTGGAGCGGATGCGGGCGCTGTTGCGGCTGCTCGGCGACCCGCACGACCGGCTGCGCGTCGTCCACGTCACCGGCACCAAGGGCAAAGGCTCCACCTGCGCGATGCTGGCGGCGGTGTTCCGCGCCGCCGGGTATCGCGTCGGGCTGTTCACCTCCCCGCACCTGGTCCACGTCGAGGAGCGGATTCAGGTCGATGGCGTGCCGATCTCCCATGACGAACTGGCGGCGCGGATGGCCGAGGTCGCCCCGGCGGTGAAGCGGCTCGACGGCGGGCCGTGGCCGCCGACGACGTTCTTCGAGATCAGCACGGCCCTGGGGTTCCTGCACTTCGCCTGTCGGCGGGCCGAGGTGACGGTCGTCGAGGTCGGGCTGGGCGGGCGGTTCGACTCGACCAACGTCTGTCGGCCGGTGGTGTCGGTCATCACGTCCCTGGGGCTCGATCACACGGCGCAGCTCGGGGGGACGCTGGAGGAGATCGCCTACCAGAAGGCGGGCATCATCAAGCAACGGGTGCCGGTGGTCAGCGGAGTGACGCGGGACGGACCGCGACGGGTGATCGAGCGCGAGGCGCGACGGCACAGCTGTCGGCTGGTGCAGGCGGGCCGGGAGTTCCGATACCGGTATGACGCCGCTATCCTTCTTTCTCCCCTCTCCCCGCTGGGGAGAGGGGCCGGGGGTGAGGGGTGTGCGCTCGACCCCTCCCCCCAACCCCCTCCCCGAAGCGGGGAGGGGGAGTCGGAATCCGCTCCTTCTTTCTCCCCTC
>DASSAT010000832.1:0-3766 GCA_035699305.1 Fimbriiglobus sp.
GCGAGCGCAGACGGTGGGCCTCGAAGACTCGACCCACCCTACTGGCCACAGGTGTAGGTCAGGTCGTCGAAGTAGACGTGCTGGGCGTTGCCGTCGATCCACGTCGTCACCAGCCCGAACCGGTCGAACCGCGCCCCGGTCGTGTGCCCGGTCCCGAGGTCCAGCGCGACCGGCTTGCCGTCGAACGTCACCACCACCCGCCCCCGCCCGCCGGCCGCTGCCGGGTCGTAGGCCAGCGACCAGTCGTGCGGCTTGCCGTCGGGCAGGATGTGCGGCAGGTTCGGCCCGCTCGCGGACCCCTGGGCGCCGCCCTTGCCCCGGTAGGCCGGGTAGAACTGGAACCCCTCGCGGCTCGGCCCCTCGACCGCCACGCCGAGGAAGCACTCCGGCCAGCCCGACGCCTGCGACGGGTTGACGCGCAGGCTGTCCGCGGAGTGGTAGAAGCCCAACAACGTCGTGCTGTCGCTCACCCCGCGGCGGAGACTCACCTTGCCGGACGCCCGGAGCGGCTTCGCCAGCGATAGCGGCCCGAGCCGGTCGCCGTAGGCGGCGAGCTTGTCCGCCGACCGGCAGTCGCCACGGAAGACCCGCCCGCCGAGTTCCCCCGCCGACCCGCCGGCGAACCGGGTCGGGCTGTACCCGAAGTCGAACCGCGGGCGGACGTTCGCCGTCTCGTACACCCGGCGGTTGCCGCGGCCTTCCCAGCCCGGGTCGCGCGTGAAGTCCTCGGCCCGGCCGTCGATCACCACGTTGTCCAGCCACACCTCGCCGCCGGTGTCGGCGCTCTTGAGGACCGGCAACAGCCCGAACCGGTTGAACGCGGCCCCGTCGGCCTTGTGCCCTTTCGCCAGGTGGCAGACGCTCGTCTCGTCGTCGATGGTGAGGGTGACGACCCCGCCGCCGGCGTTCCCCTTCGGGTCGTAGCGCAGCGTGAAGTCGTGGGCGACCCCGGTGCGGAACCCGCGCGGCTCGGCCCGTCCGGTCTTCGGGTCGCGGACGGTGGCGAACCCGCCGGGGTCGTCGCCGCCGGCGCGCCAGCGCGCGGTGCAGTACTCGACGTAGGCGTAGAACACGCCCCTGCGGCCGAGCAGGCGGACGGCGACGGTGTTCGGGGTCCGCCACTCGTTGAGGGTGCCGGCGTTGAAGAAGGCGACGAGCGCGTGGAAGTTCCGGCCCTTGCAGGTGAGCCGGCCGGACGCGGTCAGCGGGTCGTCGAACGTCTTCTTGTCGATCCGCTTCGCGTAGAACGCTGGCTCGGCGGCGGGGGTGACGAGTCCGCCGACGGCCTTCGCGGCGGGGTCGTAGCCGAAGTCCTGGCGGATGGTCCGCGGCCGCGGCTGTTCGGCGCGGTTGTTGCGCCCCTCCCACTTCGGGTCGGTGTCGAACCGCTCGACACGCTCGCCGGCCACAGCGGTAATCGTCAGCCAGCAGACGAGTACGGGCGCCAACCACTCCCGGCCGACGGGGTGCCGTGTCATGGGGGTGTCCTCTCCGACCGCCAATGTGTGTGGCGGGCGCGCGGTGTGCTTCGACCTCACGACCGGCAGCATAGAGAGTTATTGGCGCGGCGTCGATGGGCGCCGGCTCAGTCGAGTAGGGTACAGCCGCGGAGGACGGTGACGCCTTCCTCGACGCCAGCGTGGCGGCCGTGGACCACCACCTCTCCGGACCGGTTCAGGGCCGTCTCCAGTCCGCAGCGCTCGGCGGCGGGCACGGCCTCGAAGTGACACGCGACACGACCGCCGTCCCGGCCACGCAGCACCACCACCATGTACCCCCGCTCGGCCGGCATCGAGATGACCCACTCGCCGGTCACGATCGCCTCGCCGCAGGGATCGGCGGCCGGGTCCGCGGCCAGTTCCCCGGCATCGACCGCGGACGGCCTGTCGGGTCGGCGCCACGGGAGCATCGCGGCCGCGGCGAGGATGAGGGCGAGCGCAACCAGGACGGGCCGCGAGCCGCGCGGTCCGCCGGGCCGGGGGTTGGGCGACACGAGCTGGGGTCTCCAGTGGATGGCATGACCCCACGGCCGCCCTTCGGCAGCCGCGGGGTCGTTTGTCAACTGTAGAACACATTCGATCCGACGGCGGTCCCTCCCTCAGCTCCGTATAACTCCCCGTACCGGCATCATTCCCCCGAGAGTGTCCATGACGCAAACGCTCGCGCGGCGGCTCGCCGCTTACGCTCACACGCTCACGTTCGACCAACTCACCCGCGAGGCGATCCACGAGGCCAAACGGCGGGTCATCGACTCGTTCGCCACCGCCGTCGGGGCCATGCCGAGTGAGGCGTATCACATCGCCAAGAAGTGCGCGCTGCGCGTCTCCGGCGACCCGGCGGCGTCGGTCCTCGGCGGCGGCCGGTCCAGCCCGGAGTGGGCCACGTTCGTCAACGGCCTCTTGATCCGCTACCTCGACTTCAACGACACGTACCTCTCGAAGGAACCGGCCCACCCGTCGGACAACCTCGCACCGGTGCTCGCCGTCGGCGAGGCGATCGGGGCGACCGGCCGCGACCTCATCACCGCCGCGGTCCTCGCCTACGAGGTCCAGTGCCGGTTCTGCGACGCGGCCAGCCTCCGCCAGTACGGCGTCGATCACGTCACCTACGGGGCGATCTCGTCGGCCGTCGCCGCGTGCAAGCTGATGAAGCTCGACCCGGCGAAGACCGCTCACGCGGTCGGCATCGCCGGCGTCTGCAACATCGCTCTGCGGCAGACGCGGTCCGGCGAGCTGAGCGAGTGGAAGGGGTGCGCGTTCGCCAACGCCGCCCGCAACGGGGTGTTCGCGGCGACGCTCGCGGCCGAGGGGCTGACCGGACCGGCGCCGATCTTCGAAGGCGACCTGGGGTTCTTCAACCTCGTCACCCGCGGGCCGTTCGACCCCGCCCCGTTCGGCGCCGAGCCGGGCAACGCCGACGGGTTCATGATTAACAAGACGTACATCAAGTACTGGCCGGCCGAGTACCACTCGCAGAGCGCCATCGACGCGGCCATCCAGCTCCGCGAACAGCTCAGCGGCGACGTGTCGAAGGTTGCCGAGATTGACATCCACACCTTCGAGGCGAGCTACAACATCATCGGCAAGTACAAGGAAGCGTGGGCGCCGAAGACCCGCGAGACGGCCGACCATAGTTTGCCGTACTGTACCGCCGCGGCGCTGCACGACGGCGACGTGACGCTCTCGACGTTCGACGAGGCGCGGTTCACCGACCCGGAGCTGGTCGCGTTCACCGCGAAGGTGAAGGTCCACCTCGACGACGCGCTGAGCGCCCGCTACCCGGCCGGCATCCCGAATCGGCTCACGCTGACCCTCGACGACGGGCGGACGCTCTCAAAAGAGGTGGAGTTCCCCCGCGGCCACGCCGGCAACCCGATGACCGACGCCGAGGTGGAGCGGAAGTTCCGCACGCTGGTCGAACCGCGGTACGGCAAGGCGAAGGCGGACGCGATCCTGGCGCGGTGCTGGGAGTTGGAAAACTTGACGAGCGTGACGGAGTTGATCCGGCTGTTCGATCACTGACCGGCCGACGCTTCCCTCCCCTCACCCCGCTGGGTGCTCCCACGAAAAAGGGTCGTGGGTTGATAGCAGAGAGAGGAAGCAGCTCGTGACCCGGTACGAGTGTTCATCCGTCCGGGTGGAATCGCCTCCATCACCGACTCTGTTGAACTGTTCGTGATGTGACGGCCCTGTCTTCAGCCCGAAGGGCTGGGAGTTCTCAGCCCAGGGCGCAGCCCTGGGGACGCGACCACACCGTCTCCTAGCCC
>DASSAT010000833.1:0-3914 GCA_035699305.1 Fimbriiglobus sp.
CCCCGGCTGGAGTTCGGCGATCTTCGCCTTCACCGCCTCCGTGACCTGGAGCGGGTTCCCGCCGTAGCGCATCAGCACGACGCCGCCGACCACCTCGCTGCCGTCCTTCTCGAAGACGCTGCGGCGGAACTGCGTGCCGAGTTGCACCGTCGCCACCGTCTTGACGTAGACCGGGGTGCCGTTGACCTCCTTGACGACGGTGTTCTCGATGTCCGCCTTGTCCGCGATCCAGCCGACCCCGCGGACGATGTACTCGGCGTTGTTCTTCTGGATGACGCCGCCGCCGGCGGGCTGGTTGCTGCGGCTGACGGCCGTGTACAGTTCCCCGACCGTCACCCCGTAGGCCCGCAGCCGCTCCGGCTCGACGTCCACCTGATACTCCAGCGGGGTGCCGCCGACCGGGGCGACCTCGGCCACCCCGGCCGCGGAATTCAACTGCGGGGCGACGTAGAACTTGTTAACCGCCCACAGCCGGCCGGGATCGACCGGGTGGGACGGGCTTGGCTCCAGCGTGTACCAGAACACTTGCCCCAGCGCGGTCGCGTCCGGGGCGAGGTACGGCACCACCCCCGGCGGCAGGAAGGCCGGCGCCTGGGTCAGCCGCTCCAGCACGCGCTGGCGGGCGAAGTAGAAGTCGGTGCTGTCCTCGAAGATCAGGGTGATCATCGAGAAGTTGAACTCGGACAACGACCGCACCGCCTTGATGCCCGCCAGCCCTTGCAGGCGCAAGGAGAGCGGGTAGGTGATCTGGTCCTCGACCTCCCGGGGGCTGCGGCCGGGCCAGTCGGTGAACACGATCACCTGGTTCTCGCCCAGGTCGGGTACGGCGTCCACCGGGGTGTCCAGGGTCGCGTACACCCCGAACGCCGCCAGCGCCGCCGCCACGGCGAGGACCAGGAACCGGTTGCGGATCGACCCTTCGATCAGCCGCTCGATCATGTCATACCCGCCGGGTCAGTGCTTCTCGAGCGCGGTGATGACGTACTCGCCGGACTTGGCCGTGAGCTTGCCCCGGACCGCGTCGCCGGGCTTGAGGCCGGCGAGCAGCTTGGCGTCCGCGACGGGGAACTTCATCGTCATCGCCTTCATCAGCCCGGGGATGTCCTTGTGGTCGAGTTCGACCAGCTTGTCCTCGGGGTCCAGCGACACGACCTTCCCCGTGATGTCGTACACCTTTGCCGCTTCCTTCGCGGTGGGGCCGGTCTGGGATTGGCAGCCCGCGAGGACGGCCGCGGCGATGGACGCGACGGCAATCGTTCTCAGGTACGCGAGCATGGTTCGAATCCTCCGGTACGGGTGTCGGACTACTTCTTGGGCGCCTGATCCTTCGGGGACGCCTCGCCGTCGGCGGCCCGCTCTTCGCACCCCTCGCAGCAGATGAAGACCGGCTTACCGTGGATCGTCAGCTTCGGCGGGGCGCCCATCGACCCGAGCCGCTTGTGCGTGATCGGACACACACGCTGCTTCTCGGCCAGCGCCCGGTCCGCCGGGCCGAGCCTGGCGAGCGCGGCGGTGATCTCGGCGTCCGGGTCCGCCGGGGTGGACGGGCGGACGGTCGCGGCGGTCGTCGTCCCGCTTCCGCTGCCGCCGATGTAGATCGACCCGGCGGCCGGGTTGAGCCGGGTCTCGGCGTCGATCAAGAACGACCCGGCCGCCGCCACCGTCTGGCCCTCGTCCAGCCCGGAGAGGACCGGGAAGTACGGGGCGCCGCTCGGCCCCGTCATCCGCGGCCCGAGTTCCACCTTGACACCCTCGAACTCGTTCGGCGCCGACTCCCGGTAGACGAGCTTCAGGCTCCCCGTGTCGATGACGCTCCCCTCCGGGACGGCGAGCACCTTCCCGTCGCTCAGCCGGAACCGGGCCGCCGCGCCGCCGCGGCGGGCGAGTTTCTCGGGCGCGAGGTCCAGCCGGACGGTGGCCGTCATCCCGGGCTTGAGCCGGAGGTCCGGGTTCTTCAGCTCGAACCGCACGGTCAGCGTCCGGCTGACCGGGTCCACGTGCGGGTAGACGAACGACAGCGTCCCGGCGAAGGACTGGCCCGGGTACGCCGGCGTGGTGGCGGTCACCGGCAGCCGGGCGTCGGCCGGCAGTTCGTGGCTGTCCGCGGGGAGGAAGCCCAGGTCTTCCTCGTAAAGCTGCGCCTGAATCCAGACGGTGTTCAGGTCCGCCACGTCGTAGAGCGGCGACCCCTCGTCCACGTACCGGCCTTCGATCTGATACTTCTTGATGACGTGCCCGTCGATCGGCGAGCGGACCGGGACGTGTGTGACCGCCTTGCCGCCCTTAGCGATCGCCTCAATCTGGTCCGGCTCGATCCCCCACAGGACGAGCCGGTCGCGCGCGATCTGCTCCAACTCCTTGTTCCTCGCCCGGCGGGCGTCGAGCAAGTTCTGCACGGTGACGACGAGGTCCGGGCTGTACAGGGTGGCCAGCTCGTCCCCCGCGTGGACCATCTGCCCGGTCTGGTTGACGGACAGCTTGTCGATCCGCCCCTTCACCCGGGCGGCGATGTGGTGCAGTCCCCGCTCGTCGAACTCAACGGCGCCGACGGTGGCGATCTCCCGGGTCAGCGGGACGTACCCGACCGGGGCCGTCCGCACCCCGGCGAGGACGACCCGGTACGGCGTGAGCTGCACCCGGCTGACGACCCCCGCTGGCAGCGGGGCGGCGGTCGCCGCGCCCTTCTTCCGCTTCGAGAGCGGCATGTGGCAGATCGGGCACTTCTCCTTGTTGGAGTCGCGGATGACCGTCGGGTGCATCGGGCAGAAGTACTCGACGTGCGATTCGGCCGCCGCGGCGGCGCTGGTCGGGCGCGTCCACTTGTCGTAGTAGGCCGTCAGCAGGTCCCACTCGACGATCACCACGCCGATGACGGCGAGGATGGCGACGAACCGCAGCCGGGCGACGACGGTGACGAGCACCTGGCGGGGGCCGCCGAACCGCCGGTCGGGGCCGGGCGCGCGGGCGCCGTTGAGATGATCGGTCATGGCTCGGTCTCCGGACGTTGCCGTGCGAACGGGCCGCGCGGCCGCTGCGTGGCGGGGCGGCACCCCGCGGGAGAAATACGGCAGTGGGCGGCCCGCGCGCAGGTGCGGCGGGGCACATCACGCGGATCGAGGAGGTTAGCAGCGGAGCTGGTGGTGGGTGCGCAGCAAGTCCTGGGCGCTCAGGAACAGCGCGCCCGGATCGTCGCCCCGGAGATGGGTCTGCGGCGGTTCGAGAGTGAAGACGAACGTGCTGATCCCGTCGAGCGCCGGCGGCAACGTCATGACGGACAGGGCCAGGGTGAGGGCGAAGTCCTGTTCCCCGGTCGGCAGGGCCGGCTTGCCCTCACTCCGGGGGCACGGGCACCTGGGGTCCGGGGCGTGGCCGGGGAGCTGGGCCGGTTGCTCGGAGGTGGCGGGTGACGGCTTCGGGTCGGCGTGGCAGCACGACGGCAGAGCGGGAGCGGATACGGTCTGGGCCAGGGTCGGAGTAAACGCGGTCCGAACGGAGGCGAGCAGCCCCTCGGTCTTGCAGCAGCAGAACGCCGTCGGCCCCGCCGCCATCGCGAGGACCAGATACCAGAGTACGGCGAACCGGAACACGGGGACTCCCACTTCACGCGACCGCTGGCCAGCCACACTATTGTTCACCGGGCCGGCCGAAGAAAGCAACTCCAACCCGGGCCGAAACCCCAGGGTCTTTCAAAGGTCGCGGGCTGGCGGGCCGCCACGGAGGGCGGCCCCTACGAATCCCGGCCGGTGTAGGGGCCGCCCTCCGTGGCGGCCCGGACTTTTGAAAGTCCCTGCCGAAACCCGCGACCGGGAAGCCAGCGATAGGGACTACTCATACCACGTTGCTCTGTCGAAATCCTTGTTTTCGTAGGGTGGGCCGAGTCTTCGAGGCCCACCATCCTCATTCTCCCTCCCCCT
>DASSAT010000834.1:0-2613 GCA_035699305.1 Fimbriiglobus sp.
GTGGTGTGGAAGGCGACCGGGATGCCGGCTTCACCGAGCCGCTGACTCAGCCAGCGGGCGTTGGTGTCGAGGCTCTGGCCGGTGGCGATCTCGGTGCCGATGGAGAGGACTTCGGCGCGCATCGGTGGCCCCCCCCAGGGCCGCTCAAAGGTCCTGGCCGCCACGGAGGGCGGCCCCTACCCGCGTCGGGGTTCGTAGGGGCCGCCCTCCGTGGCGGCCCGCCGACCAGCGACCTTTGAACGGCCCTGGTGGCCCCCCGACCCGTGTTGACCGTTCCGGGCCGGCGGGGTATGTCCCGCCGCGCCATGAAGCCATCTTATTTCCTCGTCGCCCTCTTGCTCGCCGCGGCCGGGTGGGGCGCCGTCGCGCAAACCCCGAAGTCGAAGCCGGCGGCCGGCGGCAAGCCGATGGTGCTACTGCTCGACGACTTTCGGATCGTCGCCGGCACGGTCGAGCGGGTCGGCGACGGCTACCGCCTCCGGCGCGGCAAAGACGTGACCGACTACCGGGCCGAGCAGGTGCTCTTTGCCGGCGAGTCGCGCGAGGAGGTGTACAAGCTGATGATGGCCCGTGGCCTCAAGCCGCGAGCGGCTGCGGACTCCAACTCAGCAGCGTTCCGGGCGTTCCCGGCGAAGGTGCAGCCGGTGCTGATGAACCTGTGCGCCGACTGCCACGCGACGCCGGACCACCAAAGCGGGTTCCGGCTCGCGCGGGTGCCGGCCGGGTTCGCCAACCCCGAGGCGAGCCGCCGCAACGCGACGGCGGCGGCGACGTTCGTCACCCGGGACGACCCGTCCGCCAGCCCGCTGCTGGTGAAGGCGGTCACGGCCCACGGCGGCCAGCGGGCGCCGGCGCTGCGCAACCGGTCGCACCCGGCGTACCGCAACCTGGAGTTGTGGGCGCACTGGGCGGCCGGCCCGGAACGCTCACCGATGCCGACGAAGAGGCCGACGCCGAAGGCCGACTCTCCCGCGCCGGCGCCAAGACCCGACGACCCTTACGACCCAACGGTGTTCAACCGGGCGATGCATCCGGGGAAGTAGTCTTCCCTGGGACCGCGGCCGTCCCGGCCGCTCTTGCTCCGCCGGTCGGGGGCCTCCGGTGACACCCGGGCGCCCCGAGTCGTGTAGCCAGAGCGGCCGGGACGGCCGCGGTCCCAGGGGGTCAATCCCGGTACTTCGCGTGGCACCTCGTACAGATCGCCTGCGACCGCTCGAACGCGGCTTGCGCCGCGGCAGGATTCCCCCGCAGCGCCTTCTCCAGCGCCCCCGCCGCGGCCTCCGCGTCCCGGAGTAGCGCCACGAACTCCGCGCCGCGGCGGGTCACGTCCGGCATTCGGCCCGCCTCCCGGAACAACTCCCAGAGCTGAAGCGCCTCGTGCGGTGGGTCGATGTCGGGGTGCCCCGGCGGGGTCGCCCACCCGGCCGCCTTCGCCGCCTTGAGGTGGTCCGACCGGCCGTCGATCACCACCATCAGCCGCGTCAAGTCCGGCAGCACGGCGATCGGGGGGAAGTTCGCCGGCAGCGCGTCCAGGTCCGCTGCGCTCGGCCGCGGCATAGTCCGGGGAAGTTCGACCAGGCCGCGGTAGTGGGGGTCGATCCCGGCCTGGGTCAGCCACGCCGCCGCGTCGTCCCGGGTGACGGTCGGGTCGAGCGCCAGCAGGATGCAGGCGACCGCCGCCGGGCCGCGGTATTGGCCGTGGTGGCAGTGGACGTACACCGGCCCCGGCAGGTCTCGCGCCGCCTTGGCGATGAGCCACGCCTTCTCTCGCGGGATGCCGTCGTAGCCGACCGGGATGTGGACGTACCGCAGGCCGTACCGCCCGGCCGTCGCCGTGTCCGGCGTCATGCCGTCCACGGAGATGGCCGTCTTCACACCGAGCGCCTGCAACGACGCGAACCCTGCGTCGCCCTCCGGGCTGCTGCCGCTGTAGAGCCGGTCGGAGAGCCGGAAGGCGTTGGTCAGCCCCGCCGCCTCGATCGGGACCGGGCCGGCCTTCACCGGCCCCGCGGTCGGCGAGCCGCACCCGGCCGCGCACAAGACGATCACCATCAAGACCGAGGCTCTCCGCGCCATGCCACCCTCCGCGCGAACCGGTTGCCGACCCTCACATGGTACACGACGCCGGCCGGACAGTCGGCTCCCGGTGGTCGCGCCTACAATACCGGTGTGAGACGACTTCACTTACCGATCGCGCTGGCGGTCGCGGCCGGGTGTGGACTCTCGGTGTTCTCCCGGGTCGTGCCGCCGCCGGTGCCGGAGCGGGAGGGCATCCCCGTGGGCGAGAAGGTGGTCAAGTCCGACGCCGAATGGCAGGCGCAGCTTACCCCGGAGCAGTACCAGGTCGCCCGCCGGCACGGGACCGAGCGGGCGTTCACCGGCGAGTACTGGGACACCAAGGCCGCCGGCACATACGCCTGCGTCTGCTGCGGCCAACCGCTCTTCGACAGCCAGGCGAAGTACGACTCTGGCACCGGCTGGCCGAGCTTCTCCCGGCCGGTCAGCGAGGAGAACGTCTCGACGCGCGCCGACCGTAGCCTATTCGCGGTGCGGACCGAGGTGCTGTGCAGCCGGTGCGACGCCCACCTGGGGCACGTCTTCGACGACGGCCCG
>DASSAT010000835.1:0-6157 GCA_035699305.1 Fimbriiglobus sp.
CGACCCGCGTAACAAGAGCGGCCGGGACGGCCGCGGTCCCGGGGGTCGGGCTTACCCCGTCGCTGCCGCTCCGGGTTCGCCAGGAACTGTATTCTCTCCGCCCACCGAGTAGGAACGCTGCCATGCCGCGCGTCTGGCCGGGCCGGCCGTACCCGCTGGGGGCGACCTGGGACGGCGCCGGGGTCAACTTCGCCCTCTTCTCCGAGAACGCCGCCAAGGTCGAACTTTGCCTGTTCGACACCCCGGACGCCCCGAAGGAGACGCACCGGATCGAGCTGAAGGAGCAGACCGACCAGGTCTGGCACTGTTACCTGCCGGACGTGCACCCGGGCCAGCTCTACGGCTACCGCGTCCACGGGCCGTATGAGCCGGCCCAGGGGCACCGGTTCAACCCGCACAAGCTCCTCCTCGACCCCTACGCCAAGCTGCTCGGCCGCGACGTGAAGTGGGACGACTCCCTCTTCGGCTACAAGATCGGCCAAGACGACCTCTCATTCGACGACCGGGACAACGCCCCGTTCGCCCCGCTGGCAGTTGTGGTGGACACCGCCTTCACCTGGGGGGACGACCGCCCGCCCCGCACCCCCTGGCACAAGACGCTCATCTACGAGGCCCACGTCAAGGGACTGACCATGCGACACTCGGAGGTGCCGGAGAACCTCCGCGGCACCTACGCCGGGCTGGCGTCCGAGTCGGTCATCAAGCATCTCCAGGAACTCAACGTCACCGCCATCGAACTGCTACCGGTCCACCACCACCTCAACGAACGGCACCTGACCGACAACGGGCTGACCAACTACTGGGGGTACAGCACCCTGGGGTTCTTCGCCCCGTACACCGGGTACGACGCCCCGGGCAACCAGCTCAGCCCGGTGCACGAGTTCAAGATGATGGTCCGGGCGCTGCACGCCGCTGGCATCGAGGTCATCCTCGACGTGGTCTACAACCACACCGCCGAGGGCAACCAGATGGGGCCGACCCTGTCCTGGCGCGGCATCGACAACGCCAGCTACTACCGCGTCTCCCCGGACGCCCCCCGGTACTACATGGACTTCACCGGCTGCGGCAACACCTTGAACATGCAGCACCCGAAGGTGCTGCAACTCATCATGGACTCGCTGCGGTACTGGGCCACGGAGATGCGGGTGGACGGGTTCCGCTTCGACCTGGCGTCCACCCTGGCCCGAGAGCTGTTCGAGGTCAACAAGCTCGGCGCGTTCTTCGACATCGTCCACCAGGATCCGATCCTCTCGCAGGTCAAGCTGATCGCCGAGCCGTGGGACGTTGGCCCCGGCGGCTACCAGGTGGGGAACTTCCCGCCCGGGTGGACGGAGTGGAACGGCAAGTACCGCGACAACGTCCGCAAGTACTGGAAGGGGGACGGCGGCACCGCCGGCGAGTTCGCCACCCGGCTGGCCGGGTCCAGCGACCTGTACGAGCGCTCCGGCCGCAAGCCGTATGCGTCGATCAACTTCGTCACTTGCCACGACGGGTTCACCCTGGCCGACCTGGTCAGCTACGACAAGAAGCACAACGAGGCCAACAAGGAGGGCAACCGCGACGGGACGGACAATAACGATTCGTGGAACTGCGGCCACGAGGGGCCGACCGACGACCCGAAGGTCAACGCCCTCCGCGCCCGGCAGAAGCGGAACTTCGTCGCCACCCTGATGCTCTCGCAGGGGGTGCCGATGCTCTTCGCCGGGGACGAGCTGAGCCACACCAAGCAGGGGAACAACAACACCTACTGCCAGGACAACGAACTGAGTTGGCTGAACTGGGAGCTGACGGCGGAGCAGACAAAGTTCCTGGCGTTCGTCCGGCGGATGACGCAACTGTGGCGCGAGCAGCCAGTGCTGCACCGGCGGACGTTCTTCCAGGGCCGGTCGATCCGCGGCGAGGGGGTGATGGACGTCTCCTGGTTCAGCCCGGCCGGCCAGGACATGAGTGACGACGACTGGGCCGGGTCCATCAAGTGCCTGGGGATGCGGCTGGCCGGCGACCTGATCGGCGAGTTGGACGAGCGCGGCGACCCGATCGTCGGCGACACGCTGCTGGTGCTGCTCAACGCCCACCACGAGCCGATCCCGTTCACCCTGCCGCCGACCAAGCCGGAGCACAGGTGGGAGTGCCTGTTCGACACGGCCGACGACGCCGCCCACAGCAAGACGCTGTCCGGCGGGGCGGTGTACCCGCTACGGGACCGGTCGGTGGCCGCCTTCCGCACCAGCACCCCGGCGGCCGACGAGCCGGCCGTCACCCCGGCCCAAGCGGAGGCGCTGCGCAAGGAGGTCCGGCGATCCGGCCCGCCCGCGGACACGCGACGAGGATAGTACCTGCCGAGGAAGTAAGACGATCCGCAGATTACACAGATGACACAGATTCAAAGAACGAGATATGAAGGTAGACGAGAGAACAACCCAGTCCTCTCTCGTCATTCCACTTTTCTTTTAATCTGTGTCATCTGTGTAATCTGCGGATCGTTTCGGCCGCGTTAGGAGGAACAGGACGGCCCGATGGACGCCGACACTCTTGCCGCTGCCGCTATGCGTGTGGCCCGCGACCGCCGCCGGGCGCCGTCGGCCACGTACCGGCACCAGATGCACGCGGGGTTCACCTTCCGCGACGCGGCGGCGGTCCTACCGTACCTCGATTCGCTCGGCATCTCCCACCTCTATCTGTCGCCGGTCCTCGCCGCCCGGGCCGGCAGCACCCACGGCTACGACGTGATCGACCCGACCAGCCTCAACCCGGAGGTCGGGACGGAAGACGACTTCCGGGCGCTGGTCGCCGCCTGCCGAGGCCGCGGTATGGGCGTCGTCCTCGACGTGGTGCCCAACCACATGTACCTCGGCCCGGCTAACCCGTGGTGGCGGGATGTGTTCGAACACGGCCCGTCGTCGCCTTACGCCGGATACTTCGACATCGCCTGGGACGACCCGTTGCGTGAAGAACTCCGCGGCCGGGTCGTGCTGCCCATCCTCGGCGCGCCGTACCACGAGGTACTGGAGTCCGGCGAGTTGACGCTCGACCTGGAGAACGGGGCGCTGCTGGTACGGCTCTACGAGTCGGCGCTGCCGGTGGACCCGCGGACGTATGACCACGTCCTCAAGCCGGCCCTCGACCGGCTAGCGGAGTCCCCGTCCGAAGCCGTCGCCGAGTTGCAGAGCGTGCTAACCGCGGTGCGGCACCTGCCGCCGCGGACGGAGGCCGACCCGGAGCGCGTCCGGGAGGGGCGGGCCGAGGCCGAGGTCATCAAGCGGCGGATCGCGGCGGTGGTCGAGGCGGACCCGGCGGTCGCGGCAGCGGTCCGTGCGGCGATTGACGAGTTCCGCACGCCCGAGGCGAGCGCGAGGCTCGACGCCCTGCTGGAGGCGCAGGCGTACCGGCTTTGCTACTGGCGGGTGGCCTCCGACGAGATCAACTACCGCCGCTTCTTCGACATCAACGAGCTGTCGGCCCTGTCGGCTGAGCGGGAGGACGTATTCCGGGACACGCACGCCTTGATCCTGCGGCTGTGCGGCGAGGGACTGGTAGACGGGCTGCGCATCGACCACCCCGACGGGCTGTACGATCCGAAGCAATACCTCCAGCGGCTGCAGGAGTACTACCTGCTCGCGGTGGCGCGGCACCTCGCGGCGACGGACCCGGCGTTCGCGGGGGTGGAGTGGGGAGAGGTAGAGCCGGCGGTGCGGGAGCGATTGGGTCCGACCCCCCATGGGGGAAGGGAACAAAGACAAGATGAGCCTCTTTCTCCCTCCCCCCTTGGGGGGGCGGGCCGGGGTGGGGGGTACGGGGCGTCAACCGGCCGTGGACATCATTCCGCGCCCGTCGAGCGCACCCCCCACCCTAACCCTCCCCCCCAAGGGGGGAGGGAGAAAGAGAGCGGCCTTCCCCTGTACGTCATCGTCGAGAAGATCCTCGAGCGCACCGAGCACCTCCCCCCAGACTGGCCGGCCGCCAGCACCACCGGGTACGAGTTCATCAACGCCATCAACGGCCTGTTCGTGGACCCGGCCGGGGCCGCGTCGCTCAGCCGCGCTTACGAGGCGCTCACCGGCCGCGACGACCCGTTCCCGGAGGTGGCGCTGCGGGCAAAGATACAGGTCCTCCATTCGGCCTTCTCCAGCGAACTGGACATGCTCGCCCGGCAACTCGACCGGCTCGCCCGGGTCAACCGCTTGGCACGCGACTTCACCCTCAACGGCCAGCGCGGGGCGCTGCGCGCCGTGATCGCCTCGTTCCCGGTCTACCGCTCCTACGTCGATGGCCACGTCTCGCGGACCGACGAACGGCTAATCCGGCTGGCCGTCCTCCGCGCCCGCCGCCGGTCGCCGACCCTCAGCCAGGACCTGTTCGACTTCATCCGCGACACCCTGCTGCTGCGCGACCCGCCGACCGACGTGCCCGGCGAGTACGCCGAGGACCAGCGGCGGTTCGCCGGCAAGTTCCAGCAGGTGACGGCGCCGGTGACGGCCAAGGGGGTCGAGGACACGGCGTTCTACCGGTTCAACCGGCTGGTGTCGCTCAACGAGGTCGGCGGCGACCCCGGGTGGGTCGGCTGGCCTGTCATAGATGTTCATGCCTACCTCGCCGACCGCCAGGCCCGCCACCCGTTGGGCCTGTCCGCCGGGTCCACCCACGACACCAAGCGGGGCGAGGACGTGCGGGCGCGGATCGACGTGCTCTCCGAACTGCCCGACGAGTGGGCCGAGCGGGCGCGGCGCTGGGCGGACCTCAACCGCCCGCACCGGGTCGAGTTGGACGACGGGTTCAGCGCCCCAGACCCCAACGACGAGTACTTGCTCTACCAGACGCTCGTCGGCGCCTGGCCGGCCGACGCGGGCGAACCCGACCGCTTCGCCGACCGGATCAAGCAGTACATGAGCAAGGCGACCCACGAAGCGAAGGAGCACACCAGTTGGATCAACCCGAACCCCGAGTACGACGCGGCGGTGCGGGCGTTCGTCGCCCGCGTCCTCGATCCGAATCAGTCGGCCGTGTTCCTCGCCGACCTCAACGAGTTCGCGCGCCGGGTCGCGCGGTTCGGAGCGGTCAACTCGCTCGCGCAGGCGCTCGTCCGCTGCACGGCGCCCGGGGTGCCGGACACCTATCAGGGGACGGAACTGCTTGACCTGAACCTGGTGGACCCGGACAACCGCCGCCCGGTGGACTACCGGTTGCGGGAGTCGCTCCTCCGGGCGCTGGACCGGGAGGCCGAGGGAACAGCCGGGTTAAATCTGTCGCCGTTCGACCGGCGGGCGAAGCTCCATGTCGTCTCCCTGGCGCTGCGGCTGCGGCGGTCGGCCCCGGAGTTGTTCGGCACCGGCGACTACCTCCCCGTCGCGGCGGCCGGGGCGAAGGCCGAGCACGTCTTCGCGTTCGCCCGGCGCACGGCCGACCGGGCGGTGCTGGTCGTCGTCCCCCGGCTAGTCGTCGGGCTGACCGGCGGAGGCGACCGGCCGCCGCTCGGCGCGGAGGTGTGGGCGGACACCAGATTGGAGCTGCCGGAGTCGGCCGACGGCGAAGCCTGGGTGGACCGGTTAACCGGCGAGCGGTTGACCGTGAGCGGCGCGGGCCTTGCGGTCGGCCGCGTGTTGAGTCGCTTCCCAGTGTCCCTTCTGGAACGGCAGTGACTCGCCACGAGCCGTCGGGAACCGTCCCTACCGGCCCGGGGAAGGGCCGTGCTCACGTCGTCGCGCCAGACTCGATCTCGTTACAGTGTTCTTCCGTTGCTCTGTCGAAATCCTTGCTTTCGTAGGGTGGGTCAAGCCCGGCTTTGCGGGCGCCGACCCACCGGCTTGCAATGTAGTAGGCACACTCCGTGTGCCGTCGCCGGATCGGCACACGGAGTGTGCCTACTACGCTCCCGGACGGTGGGTCGGCGCTCGAAGACTCGCTTGACCCACCCTACGCAAGCAAGGATTTCGACAGAGTTAGGAGTTACGAAGTGGTTCTGTGAGTCGGATTACAGAAGTTCCGCAGGCTGGCTATATTCGCACGCATGAGCCAAGAAAAAGTCACCGAGTTCCAGTTTATCGACTTCCTCATCGCCACGCCGTCGCAGGCGACAGCGATGGAAGCCCAACGGACGCAACCGGACGGGGCCAACCCCGCCGCCCATGACGCCTACACACGCTTGTTGTACCGACTGGAA